>NZ_CAWPRC010000164.1:0-32940 GCF_963890165.1 Aliivibrio sp. SR45-2
CGAGTTCATTTCCCATTAATTCGTCGTGGTTGTTTAATCGCTGGCTTATTGGTCTTTATTGAAACCATGAAAGAGTTGAATGCTGCACTATTGCTGCGCCCATTTAACTTTGAGACTTTGGCAACATATGTATTTAATTTTGCTTCTGATGAGCAATTAGAAATTGCAGCGATGCCTGCGGTATTATTGGTTTTGGTTGGATTGATCCCATTGATCATTGTTAACCGTTCTTTGGAGCGACATCATTAATGAACTCTGCACTATCTATATCTAATTTAACTTGTAGTTACCATGATCAGAATATCCTAACTCAGTTATCATTAACGGTTGAATCCGGTGAAATTGTTTGTTTGCTTGGTGCTAGTGGTTGCGGTAAGACGACATTATTAAAAGCTATTGCTGGTCTTTTACCCTTGTCGGAAGGTGAAATTAACCTTAATGGAAAAGTCATCACAAACAACAAGACGTGGTTGCCACCAGAGCAACGTAATATTGGGATGATCTTCCAAGACTATGCACTATTTCCACATCTTACCGTAAGCGAAAATATTGGCTTTGGATTAAAGGATTGGGAGAAGGTGCGGGCGGCAGATAAAGTAGAATCTATGCTTAACCTTGTTCATTTAAGCGGGTTTGGTGATCGTTACCCACATCAATTATCTGGCGGTCAGCAGCAACGTGTTGCAATTGCAAGAGCGTTAGCCAGCGAACCGGATCTTCTATTATTGGATGAACCCTTTTCTAATATCGACACTCAAGTTCGACATGATTTAATTAAAGAGATCCGCCGTATTTTTAAAGCT
The DNA here is from genome assembly GCF_963890165.1 of Aliivibrio sp. SR45-2. NCBI lineage: Bacteria > Pseudomonadati > Pseudomonadota > Gammaproteobacteria > Vibrionales > Vibrionaceae > Aliivibrio > Aliivibrio sp. SR45-2. The sequence continues at coordinate 804 of NZ_CAWPRC010000164.1, forward strand.
CAGGGCGTAACCGCTATTTTTGTGACTCATAGTCGTGAAGAGGCATTTGCTTTTTCTGATAAGTTAGCAGTAATGAATCACGGTGTGATTGAGCAATTCGGTAGTGCTAATGATTTATATTATTCACCAAACAGTCGTTTTGTCGCTGACTTTTTAGGTGGTGGATCGTATGTATCAGGAACGATTCAACAAGATGGAAATATTGATAGTGCCGTAGGTTTGATTTCTTGTGGTCGTAGTACTGAAGATACGAATAAAAAAGCAGATGTATTACTTCGTCCGCAAAATATTACGTTGTATCGTGATTCAAAAGGTACTGCTATTGTTAAAGAATTGCAGTTTATGGGGGATACTTGTCGATACGTAATTGAAGATGATGGGACGCAATTAATTGGTGTGTCTAATGATTCTTTATCTAATGGTGAGAAAGTGAGAATTGATATTAAACCTCATTGCCCAATTGTATTTCTTCAAGAGAACAACTAAGTATTTAAAACAAAAAGAACCCAGCTAATCGACTCAAGAATTAGCTGGGTTAAGTCTTTAGAAATGTATTTTTATTCAAAATACATTAGAAACTAAAGAGAAAGGAAAGCTTTCATTTCATTCAATATTTTTTCTGCTGTTAGTTGATCTTCCATTTCAGCAAAAATTCGTAGTAGGGGTTCTGTTCCTGAGAAGCGAGCAATTACCCAGCCGCCATTTTTAAAATAGACCTTCGCGCCATCTTCATAGCTGACTTTTTCTATTTCATATTCAAATTCTGGTAATTGTTGTTCAATATAAATTTTATTGTACAGTGCTTCTTTTTCGCTTGGTTTAAAAGTACAGTCGCCTTCGGCAGTATAGGCATAACCATATTTAGCATAAATTTCATCAAGCATTTCAGACAGTTTTTTACCAGTAACACTGATCATTTCAACTAATAAGCTTGAAGCGAATACGCCATCTTTACCTTTAATGTGGCCACGAATAGTTAAACCACCCGAACTTTCACCACCAAGTAAAGAATCATCCGCTTCCATTTGTGAACTAATATGCTTAAAGCCTACAGGAACCTCAAAGCTCTTTTCACCATGATCTGCTGCAACTTTGTCTAGTAAGTGTGTGGTTGCGATATTACGTACGACAGAGCCTTTCCAGCCTTTGTACTCAAGAAGATAATAATAAAGCAGTAATAACACTTCATTTGGGTGAATAAAGTGACCTTTTTCATCAATGATACCTAAGCGGTCGGCATCACCATCAGTACCGATACCTATATCATAGCCATCATGAGCAACTAAGTGCTTTAAGCGATATAGCGTAGCTGCATTTGGTGATGGCATTAAACCGCCAAACGACGGGTTTTCACCATCGTTGATAACATCAACATCACAGCGAGCACTGATTAATACTGTTTGTAAGGCATTTTTTGCAACCCCAAACATTGGGTCGATTAACACACGCAAGTTGGCTTTTTTAATTGAATCCATGTCAATTTTATCGATGATAGAATCAACAAAGGCATTCATTGGATTGATGATTTCGATACAACCGTCATTTAACGCGGCTTCAAAATCAACACTGCTTACATCTTGTTGCGTTAGGTGAGCGACTTGTTGTTCAATTTTTTGAGTAATAATTTCATCTGCATCTCGGCCTCCTTCAATAAACACTTTTATGCCATTGTAATCGGCTGGATTATGAGAGGCAGTGATACAAGCTGAGTAAATACATCCCATCTCTTTCGCTTGGTACATAACAATCGGGGTTGGGACGAATCGGTCAATAAAGCTTACTTTAATACCGTTTGCTGCGATTACTTCAGCAAACCATTTACCTGCTTTATCTGAAAGGAAGCGACGGTCATAGCCAATGACAAAGCCTTTTTCTTGAGCTTGTTCATTAATCATAATATTAGATAACGCTTGAGCGACAAGACGTACATTATCTTTAGTGAACTCTTCACCAATAAAAGCGCGCCATCCGCCAGTACCAAATTGAATCATTGTAAATTCCTTTTAGAGTAAGGAGCTTGCTATAAAGCTCCTTACTTTTGTCTTTACATTAGGTCGTTAATTAAACGAACTAACCCATAATAACGATAACGTCATTAACACTGCCTTCCGCTTGAACTGGAACAGCACCGTTAACTTCTTCGCCATTAATCGTGATAGATTGAACGCCTTTACTTACAGAGTTCGGATTTTTAACTTGAATATTGTAAGTCGCACCACGCCATTGACGCGTTACTGAGAATTCAGGCCAATCTGTTGGGATACAAGGATCAACCGTTAAGCCTTCAAACCCAACACGCACACCAAGAATAAAGTTAGTCACAGCGAAGTAAGCCCAGCCAGAAGTACCCGTTAACCAAGGGTGGTTAGCACGGCCATGATCTTGGTGATCTTTACCCATGATAAACTGTACATATGAATACGGTTCAGCCACACGCTTTTCAATCATGTCATTTTGGTTATATGGATTCAGTGCATCGTAAAATTTCATAGCACGGTCGCCACGACCTAATTTTGCTTCAGCGACCCAAGCCCATGGGTTTGGATGGGAGAAGATTGCGCCATTCTCTTTTACGCCTTGGTAAACTCGAGTAACAAAACCGATGTCATCATTTGGTGTTGAGAATGATGGTGAATTTAGGTGTAAGCCGTATTCAGAGAATAAGTTCTCATCAACTGCATCCATTGCTTTTTCGCCACGTTCTTGAGATACCGCGCCAGATAAAACAGCTAGCGTATTTGACTCAAGATGAACTCGACCTTCAGTTTGTTGTGCAGTACCAATTTTGTCGCCATCTTTAGTTAGGCCACGAATGTACCAACCACCTTCTTCATCCCAAAGGTGAGTTTCACACGCTTCGCGTACGTTCGCTGCCATTTCAGAGTATTTAGCCACATCGGCATCATTATTTCGGAATTTAGCTAAATCTAAGAACTCTTCTAATGCCCAGAAATGTAAGAATGAAACCATTGATGATTCACCACCACCAAGGTTTAGACAATCATTCCAATCTGCTCGTAAACCTTTACAAATGCCAGTACGGCCAACATATTCTGCTGAGAAATCTAACGCTGCTTTCATGTGTTCATAAACCGTAGCGTTACCGCCATCAGCGTATGGGATCACTTCATCGAAGAAAGAGTGTTCACCGGTTTCCATTACATATTTGATGATAGTTGGAACGATCCATAAATGGTCATCTGAACACGTATCTTCAATACCGTGGATCTTATCGTCATCCGATGGGGTTGGAACAACCGTAGGTGATTTTGATGGAACAACGTCTGCTTTTTCAGGATCAAACCAATCAGGATCAAATAAGTGTAGACCGTAACCCGCTTTCACTTGGCCGCGTAGTAAATCGACAATACGTTTACGTGTCATTTCAGGATTAGAGTGAGGAACAGAGATCGCATCTTGAGCAGTATCACGGTAGCCAAGGCCTGTACGTCCACCGACTTCAATGAATGAAGCAAAACGTGACCACACGACACAGGTTTCTGCTTGATACAGTGTCCAAGTGTTGATCATCGTATCCAAACCTTCGTTTGGTGATTTAACTTGGAATTTTTCACAACGCTCGCTCCAATGATCTTTGATCTCTTGGAATGCAGCATCAACATTTGCGACATCTTGGTATTTTTTACGTAGACGATCGCCATTGCCTTTACCTAGGCCAAGTACGTAAGCAAAGCGAACTTCTTCACCTGGTTGAATGGTGAATTGTTTATGAAGTGAGCCACAATGGTTGTAACAGGTTTGTGCAGAGTTAGAACACTGACCTTTTTCAACGGCGATTGGATTAGCTTCATCACGATATGCCCCTAAGAAAGTGTCACGTTGGCCGTCGTATGAATCAGGATCAAAGGTTGATGCTAAATAATAGAAACCTTCAAAATCATTGGTGTTGTAGTAAAGATCACATTCAATTACACCTTCAGTATAAGAAGTGCCAGCTGAATACAAGGACATTTGATGGTTTTGGTTATCTGATTGAATATGGCTGAATGAGAATTCAACAAAAGAGAATGCAGAGATAACACGAGGCTTATCGCTGGTATTCTTAATTACCACATCCCATACTTCGGCATCTTCACCTTTTGGAACAAATAAGGTTTTGGTTGCTTCAATGCCGTTGTAATCACATTTGAATTTAGAGTAAGAAAGGCCGTGGCGAACTTCGTAGCTTGCTTCATCTAAGCTTTTTGCTACTGGCTGCCATGAGATTGACCAGTAATCACCCGTTTCATCATCACGAAGGTATACATAGTGCCCTGGACGGTCAAAAGTACCGTTTGGACGGAATTTAGTAACACGATTGTACTCTGGAGAATTATAGAAAGAGTAACCGCCAGCATTATGAGAAATAACGGTACAGAATTTTTCTGTGCCTAAATAATTCGTCCATGGAGCTGGTACGTCAGGGCGTGTAATTACATATTCGCGATTGTCGTTATCAAAAAAGCCGTATTTCATTGTTTTATCCTTAACTAAAATACTAATAAATGGGTGACTTATGGTTGACGGAAATTAATACCCTGACGTGTTAGGGTTGGTAATCGTCCATTTAACCTTGATAAAAAGTCTGTCCAGTTTCTGTGTTGTTTTTGTGTCCACATACCTTCAGACATCGCTAAAAGGCGTGGGAAAATCATGTAATCCATGCGTTCTTGGTTATTGATGATTTCACACCAAAGCGCGCATTGAATACCAAGAATTCGTTTACGAATAGGGTCGTTATCAGCAAGCTCTGCTAATGGTTCATAGTTATATGCATCTTCAAGAGGTAGCACGTTAGCCCAATCGACCCCCGGTTCTTCAGGTGCATAATCTTGTGCCATATCTAGGTAAGTAGTTTGGCCTGGCTGAAGGACGACATCAAAGCCTTGTTTAGCACAGTTAAGTGCTGCTTCTTCACTTAACCAAGAGTAGATAACGGTATCTTTACTTACTTTGTTTCCATGTTGAGCTTCTTCCCAACCCAACATCTGCTTACCAAGTTGTTTGAGTTTATTTTCAGCATGACGTAATAAATGACCTTGTAGTTCAACTGGGTCGCTATAGCCTTGTTCTTTCATTAATGCTTGGCATTTTTGGCTATCAGTCCAGACACCTTTAGGTACTTCATCTGCACCTATGTGAATGTAAGGGGCTGGAAATAACGCCGCAATTTCTTCAAGTACAGTATCAATAAAGGTGTAAGTACCTTCAATCGCAGGAGACAACACATTATCGGTGTAATGCTGAATACTGCGGTAGTTTGAATGATCGTCTTTATCAACCAATAAATGAGGTAATGCTTTGATTGCTGCACGGCAGTGTCCCGGAATATCAATTTCAGGAATAACGGTGATACCACGCATGTCGGCATAAGCGATGACCTCTTTGATTTCTTCTTGTGAGTAAAATCCGCCGTGTTTTTTTGCTACGTGGGTATATTGAGGTTCTAGAGTTTCTTCAGGGCCGCGCCATGCGCCGATGTTAGTTAATTCTGGAAATGCTTTAATTTCAACACGCCAACCTTCGTCATCCGTTAGGTGCCAGTGGAAAACATTAAATTTATACTGGGCTAACTGATTGATAAGTCGTTTAACTCTTTCAAGAGGGTGGAAGTGTCTTGCACAATCGAGCATCATTCCGCGGTAATGAAAGCGAGGTTGGTCGATTATTTTTACACATGGAATTGTTTGATTTTGCTCACTTACTAGCTGCAATAAGGTGGCACACCCATGAGAAAAACCTTCGTTTGAGCCAGCTTTAATTTGTACGGTACTTTCTGTAACGGTAAGTTGGTATGCGCCTTTATCCAATGTTGGATTAGACATAAAAACAATATTACCGGTATTTTTGATGGCTAACTCTTGAGATGTTATTGCTGCGAGCTCCTCAATAAGCCATTGTGAGGCACCATTGGCTAGATGCGTCTGAATTTCTAATGACGTTTTATTGCTTAAAACAAATTGCCCATCAAGACGTTGAACCGATTCCGGTTTTGGTATTAATGATAATTCAGCCGAAGCGACTTTTGGTATTTGAGTTCTCTCTGAGTAAGGTGATGCTAAAACGATAGGAGAAATAGAAACATCTAAAAAATAGTTTTTATCATCTTGAGTAATAAAAATACTCGCATCATCAAGTCCATCAGAAATAAAGCGGAACGGGGCCGTTGCAATCGTAAATTCGATATAATAATGGTTGTTTGCTTTTAGTACTTGTTTCTCTTCGGGAGTTAATTTGCAGAAACTACCGACTTGCTCAAGTTTTCCTTGTGTGTTGCTGTTTGGTGCGATGAAGCGATCAATGGTGAAATGAAGTTGCCAATGATGAAGATCTACATCACTTAAATTATGTAATGTTAAACCAAAACGACTTAGGTTGTCTTTTTCAGACAAAACAGCAAGATCTACACGATAATCCATCATATTTTCCTTAATATAATGCTAGAACAGGTTATGTTCTGCTTTTCCTGCCATCATGATGCCACCTTCAATAGCATCAAATTGTGGTTGTACTAAATATTGGCGAATAGAAGGCGATAGCCATTCAACAATGCGTTCCCCAATACTTCCCATTAATGCAATTCTTGTTGCGCCTTTATTATGTAATGCCGTTAAATACATCTCGATGTCAGTTGCTGTTTGTTTTAACAGGTCAATCGCTAACGTATCGCCTTGTAGTGCGAAAGAGAAAATCTCAGGAGAGAATTGGCCATAATCACATGGTCGAGCGCGTTTAGACCAGTCAACGATACTGTCGATATCATGGTTGAAATGATGAATAACATGATCGGTTAGAGTTGTCGTAGGTTTTATACCATCATAAGCTAAAAGGGTATTTTGAATTAAACGTAATCCCATAATTGCCCCTCCACCTTGGTCTGAGATAGGGAATTCTCTTCCGCCGACAATATGTTGTTTTCCATCATTAATATAAATCCCACAAGACCCTGTTCCTGCGATCATTATTGCACCATTATCGCCATTATGAGCACCGAGACAGGCACCATATGCATCAGTATTTAACACCATAGATGCAAACGGGTGTTCTAATTCCATGAATGCATACCATGCCGATTTTTGTTCTGCACCCGCGAGAGCAAGACCAACATGCATACGTGTAAAGTCGAGTTCTGTTAGTTGATGTTGTGACGATGCTTGAGTAATTGCGGTGATAATTGAATCCATCGCGACATTGATACCAAGTAAGATATTCGCACTGCCACTCTTAGCTTCACCAAGTAATTCGCCTTGTTTATTGCGAATTCGAGCACGACAAGATGTACCGCCACCATCAATACCTACATACAGATCAGTCATTATTATTTACCTGCATTGATTGATAAGAATATTGAGATAAAATCGCCAGTAGGTACCATGCACCGTGAGGGATCCATTGCTCTCCCCAACGCCAGTTTTGTAACATGTCATCAGCGTGTGGGACTGGATTAAACGCAATATCGTCTTCATCTTCAAATCCACTAGTAATCCCGTTACATACACCACCTTTAGCATTAAAGAACCCAAGATGAGGAAGGTAATCTGGATTGTTATGTCCATGACCATCTAACATGCACATGTCATAAGGATTTAAACCTAATACCCAATTTAAATTTTGTTGAGCAAAGCATTCGAGTTTTTGTACCGTATTTTTAGAGGTGATATAAGGGAGAGCTAAGTAACTCATGCTTGCCAAAGAACCTAAACGTGCATTTTCACCTTGCCACCAATAGCCCGATTCATTGTCGTGGGCGACAAAAAAAGAACTGCGTTTATTATCATTTACTGGTTTTACATATTGGCGAGGATAGCCAAAAGGGTTACTGACTTCTGATGTTATTGTCAGTTCAAATTGAGCGGCTTGAGTTATTGTCAGTTGAGTGTTTGCTCGGCGACTATTATCCGTTTCAATATCGAGGTATTGAGAAAGCGCAATTGCAGGAAGCCCCGCTTCAGCCGCATGGTAATAAGGACGCTCTCCATTTTTAGTTGCAGACCAGAAATTATTTTGATTTTCATCACTTAGTTGGCGAGCAGATAATCTTTCAGCCCACACACGAGCTTCAATTAAGAAAGCGTTATTTTGGGTTGTTTTGAACAGTTCGATAACAGCAAGAAGGGCGCAATATTCATCAATAATATTTTCTTCACCGTTATTCAAGTAATTGAGATTGTTTTCTTTTAAGTGCCAATAGCCTTTAACTGCTGCGCTTAAATACTCGTCGTGAGTAAATTCACCTTCAGTACTTAAACGAGAAGCCGCCGCAAGAGCTGCAATGGATATACCACCACCTTGACGAAAACCAGCTTGATAATCATCAGACTTATGACCATTTTGAGTTGAATAAGCACAGATATCTCGTTGAGTTATATCTTTACTCCATTTATCAAAAACCGTCATATAGAAGAAACCTTCCGGACTTTGCATACGAACTAAGAAGTCAGCACCAAATAACGCCTCTTCCGTAAGACGAGTGCGAGAGAATGCAGCAAAATCCGATAGGTTTTGAGTTAACTCTAAGCCTTTAAGCATATTCCATACAACCATTGGAATTTGCTGAGGGTTTAAATAATTAGCGTAAGATAAGTGGCTTAAATACTTACTGACATCACCCGATGCGTCATACCAACCACCATGAACATCAATGGTTTCTTTGCTATTGATGATAGGGGCTTTTTTATCTTGTTTATCAAAAATACCACTACAACGTTGAGACTTAAAATAATGTAAAACATCAGAAAACGTGTTTTTCATTAGTAAATGGGTACCAATGGTAAAAGGGTGTGATTTACTGTCATTAATCGTGAGAATAAACTCACCTTGTTGATTAAAGTCTGAGAAATCAATCTCTGCAAAATACCCTTGATGCCATTTAGCAATTTGGAGTGATGAAGAAATAGAAAACTGATGTTTTACCTGTTGTGTTTGAGTACAAATAAGGTTGCCTAATAACTCTTTATTAAGAGGTGAATCAGTTAATAATACGGCTGATTTAGGTCCATTATGTTCATATCCAATGTGGTTTGTTAACAGTTGCATCTATTTCTCCAAAATACCAATTACTGCTGTTTGAGGTTAACTTGTGTGAAATTAATTTTCGAACAAGTAACAACGAACAAAATGGTTGTCTGACAGTTTTGTTACGCCAGGCATACGTTCTTTACATTTTTCAGTTACATGAGTACAACGCCCAGCAAAAGGACAACCTACTGATTCTGGAGTCCAAAGAGGAATTTCCCCTTTATTTCCTTTCAGTTTGGTATGAATCGACTTGCTTGGATCAGGTACAGCAGAAACTAACAATTGTGTATATGGGTGTTGTGGATCATGGATGATCTCATCGGTATCGCCCCATTCAACCATATGCCCAACGTACATTACCGCGAGATCTTCCGCGATGTAACGTGCTGTCGCGATATCGTGAGTGATATAAAGTAGAGACATTTCTTTCTCAAACTTCATTTCTTCCATCAGGTTAAGTACACCTGCACGGATAGATACATCAAGCATTGATGTTGGTTCATCAGCCAGAACAACTTCAGCACCTACTGCAATATTACGAGCTAAATTCACACGTTGACGTTGACCACCAGAAAGTTGATGTGGGTATTTTTCTGATGTTTCTTTTGGTGGATTTAGGCCGACCTGATCTAAAAGATCGAAAACGCGTTCTTGTAACTCTTGTTTGTTTCTAGGGTCTACTTTCTTATGGATAAGCAGTGGTCGAGCAATATGGTGAAAGATGTTATGGGTAGGGTTTAGAGATCCAAATGGGTCTTGCCATACCATTTGTACGCCTTCACGATAAGCCATCAGATCGTTTTTCTTGACGATATCCTGGATGTCGCGACCTTTATACTCGATAAGACCGTCTGTTGGCGCATACATTTTTGCTATCATTTTTGCTGTTGTAGATTTACCTGATCCAGATTCACCAACAACAGATAAGCCACGGCTTTTGTACATTTTGAAAGATACGTCATTAATTGCACGCATCATTGGTTGTTTGAGTGCGTTACTGCTGATAGGGAAATCTTTTACTAGATTTTTACCTTCAACTAATAGTTTGCCAAGTGGTTTGCTCATAATTTACTCCAGATAATCCGTTATTATGCTTTTGCTTGTCTAATTGGTTCACCGTATAGATGACAATTAGATAAGTGGCCAATTTCAATCTGACGTAATTGTGTCGGTACTGAACGACATGTATCGTGTACGCGGTCACAACGTGATTGGAAGCGGCAGCCTTGTGGGATCTCAAGTAAATTTAATGGGTTTCCTGGGATACCTGTTAACTTAGTTTTTGGCCCCGTTAGTGGTGGAAATGAACTCCCCAACCCTTTCGTATATGGGTGATAAGGTGAGGTTAAGATCTCTTTTGAAGAGGCAACTTCAATTAACTCACCTGAGTACATGATCCCAATGCGATCTGAAAACTCAACCATTAACGATAGATCGTGCGTAATGAATAGAATAGAAAAACCAAACTCTTCTTTAAGCGCGTAAATTTTCTGTAGAATTTCACGTTGAACGACAACATCAAGTGCGGTTGTTGGTTCGTCCATGATGATCATTTTAGGATTAAGTGCTAATGCAATAGCAATCACCAAACGTTGACGCATACCACCAGAAAACTGGTGAGGGTAATCCGTTAAACGGTTTGGGTGAATATCAACAATTTCTAACAAACCTTGAGCACGAACAATCGCTTGTGCACGAGTCATCGTTGTGTGGCGCATAATTACGTCACAAAATTGCTCTTCGATTGTTAATACAGGGTTCAATGCGTTCATGGCACTTTGGAATACCATGGACATTTCACTCCAACGGAATGCCTGCATTTGTTTATCGCTGTATTTTAAAATATCACGGCCATCGAATATTACTTCACCACCGGTGATAAATGCTGGTGGCTTATGCAAGCGCATTAAAGAGAATGCAATAGTTGATTTTCCACAACCAGATTCACCTGCTAAACCAAAGACTTCACCTTTACCAATGTCAAAACTCACATTGTTTACAGCACGTACATCACCTGATTCAGTAATGTAATCCACACACAGATTGCGGATAGAAATTTGCGGGTCAGTCATATCAATCTTCCCTGTTCCAATTTAATACTGGTTTACCTAGGTCTGGTTTACGCTCGTTTGTATCTTGAGCGGCTAGTTTTTTCCAACGTTTCATTCCTTTGTGAGAACGAAGTTGTGGGTTAGCGATTTCATCAACGGCGAAGTTAAGCATTGCAAGACCGACAGCGAGAAGTGTCAGAGCCATACAAGGTGCAATCAGCTCCCACCATGCGCCAATTAGGATAGATGATGATGTTTGTACGTTGTACAACATGATGCCCCAGCTAATGGTACTTGGGTCACCAAGACCTAAGAATGAAATGGTTGCTTCCATCATGATGGCGTACATTACTGAACCAATGAAACTTGCGCCTACAATTGAAATAAGGTTTGGAAGAATTTCAACAAAAATGATGCGCAATGAAGATTCACCTAAAACCTCTGCCGCTCTAACAAATTCTTTTTCACGTATTGATAAGGTTTGAGCTCGAATAACACGTGCGCCCCATGCCCAGGACGTACACCCAATAATCAAAGTAATGGTTACGGGGCCCGCCTCACCGATGAATGCAGCAAGAACGAACAGTAATGGATATTGTGGAATAACTAGCATGATGTTCATTGCTGCGGTTAAGATATCATCGACTTTTCCGCCGAAATAACCCGCAGAGATACCAATTACGGTTGCTAAGAAACACACCACTAAACCAGCACCAAAACCAACCGCCAGTGATACACGAGCGCCATGAGCAAGTTGAGACCAAACATCACGTCCCATACGTGTTGTTCCCATTACGTGATCTGCTTTTTTAGACATTAATAAAGAACGACGGTCAGTGGCTAAATTTTCTGAAACCCATCCATCAGGATTGTTTTCAGCCGCATTGACAACAAAGCTTGGGTATTCATGTGGATTACCTGTTCGTTTATCTGGTGCGTGGTCACTTAAAAATGGAGCAAATACAGCGACGAAGATAAACGTAAATAAGATACCTAAACCAAACAGTGACTTAGAGTTACCAGTAAGAAGTTTAATTAAGTTTTTCATTATTATTTTCCTCCCTTGCGTAAGCGAGGGTCTAGAACAACGTATAACATGTCTGCAAGAAGGTTAAAGAACAGCATAAACAGAGTCATGATTAATAGCTGACCTTGAAGTACTTGGTAATCACGAGAATTAATGGCGTTGAATAATACAGAGCCAAGACCCGGGTAGTTAAAAATGATTTCAACAATAAGTTGACCGCCAATAGCCATACCTAAAGACATTGATAAAGCAGTAACGCTTGGTAGCATTGCGTTACGAGCTGCGTAGTTAAATACCACTCTGTTTTCACTCAATCCCTTGCCTTTTGCCATGGTGATGTAGTCTTCACCAAGCAGATTAATCATGTTGTTACGCATGTTTATCAGGAAGCCACCAATTTGAACTATTGATGCACACAACAAAGGAAGAATAGCGTGGTAAGCGACATCTTTAATAAATGCCCAGCTAGTCCAGTCGGGAATATTACCTGGTGTATATGCATAACCTGTGGGGAACCACTTTAATCCCACGGCAAAAGTAAACATGGCAAGCATCGCAATAACTACTTGTGGTACCGCTTGGATAACCAACATCCCAGGAGAGATAAATGTGTCATAAGCGCTGCCTCGTTTCCAAGCCGCAAAAATACCTAATATAGATCCTAGAGAGAAAGATAGAACAACCGCAGTACCCGCCAAGAAAAGAGACCAACCAAATGCGCCACCTAATAGTGTATTTACACTTAGAGGGTAGAATTTAATTGAAGTACCTAATTCCCAAGTTAGGATATTTTTAATATAGATAAAGTATTGCTGATAAAGAGGCCCATCAACAAAACCAAGTAGTTGTTTCATAGCTTCGATACGCTCAGGAGTTACCTGAGTAGTCGCATTCGCGAACATCATGGTAACTGGGTCACCTGGCATTGCTCGCGGTATAATAAAGTTAATCGTTGCAGCAACGACCAACGCAATAAAATAGAACGATAAACGTCTTAGAAAAAATCCCATAATTCACACCTTACTCATCCAGATATTATTTGCCTGACCTGGAAATCAGGACGCAAAATCCCCTGACGACGAGCGCCAATCCTTTAGCTAATAGGGAAGGGGGAATAGGCGGTGCACAAGAGATGCACCGCAAAAGTTGTTACATATTACTTAACAGGCTTTAGGTCAAGAACATGTAGAAGACGTTCAGGAATACCAGCCCAGATGTTTGGACGGCCCTTAGGATTCTTCTCGTTCCACCAGCCAGTGAAGCGTTGTGTGTTGTATTGGTACATGTAAGCACCAGACAAGATTGGTAGTGTTACTTGGTTTTCAGCGATGATCTTCTGAATACCATGAGCGATTTCAATTTGCTCTTCTTTGTCTGCTGTTTTGTAGAAGCTATCAAGTAGTGCATCTAGTTTCGCATCTTTAAAGTAGTGCATTGCGAAACGAGGCATACCATCGCCTTCTTGTAGTGCTGAGTTGTATGCACTGTTCCAGTAAAGGTGTGGATCGGCACCGTGGAAGTAGTTAGTGAAAGCTACATCATATGTGCCTTCTAGCATCGCTTGGTTATAAACCGCAAACTCAGGAGTACGAGCTTTTGTTTTAATGCCAACTTCATCTAGTTGTTCAACCGCAAGTTGTACTGTGTTATTAAAATCAGTCCAGCCATTTGGTGATTGGATTAGAAGCTCAAATGGTTTACCTGATGGCGTATCAACATAGCCATCGCCATTTACATCTTTAAATCCAGCGTCAGCTAATTGCTTCTTCGCACCTTCAACGTTGTATGTGTTGAATTTTTTGTATTTATTATGAATTGTTTCGTCAGACCATGCTTCAAATGCATAACCAAGACCTGATGCGAAATCATTCACTGTACCGCCACCGTAGAATGCGATGTCGATGATAGTTTGACGGTCAAGAGCCATACCCATAGCGCGACGGAATTCAACGTTTGTTAACGCTTCGTTTTTAGCTGCATCTGGGTTTTTGAAGTTAACCATCAACGCTTGAGTACCTGATGGCGGGTACCAGTATTGGTGATTTGGACTTGCTGATGCGTAAGTACGGTCGATGTCAGGAATGAACGATGAAGTCCAATCTAGCTCAGAGTTTACGATTTTACCAAGTAGCTGGTCATTATTCGCAATTTGAGGAACACGTAAACAATCAACATCTAGGTTCGCATTATCCCAGTAGTTAGGGTTACGACACTGAATGTAAAGTTGAGGTGTAAATGTATCGATTTCAGTGAACGGACCAGTACCGACTGGATTTTCATTAGTAAACGTTGTTGGGTTTTCAACTTTTGACCAAATGTGCTCAGCAACAACTGGAACTAATGAAATTTCGTAAGGTACGTTTGAGTTAGCTTCAGACAAAGTGAATTTAACTTGGTATTCATTCAAACGTTCAACTTTAGTAACCCACTTATTGATACCACGTTGGTCAAGTTCTGGCTTGTCCTTCAGTAGTTGATAAGAGTAGATAACATCATCAGCAGTAAATTTTTCGCCATCAGACCATTTAACGCCTTTACGAATGTCAAAAGTAACACTCATTAGGTCGTCTGACATACGGAAGTCTTCTGCAAGACGCATTACAGGTTCATTACCATGCATTTCATTAAAGATAACTAATGGCTCGTAAACAAAATCAGTTGTTGTACGAAGGTTAGTGGCAAGGTATGGGTTAAAGTTTTGAATCATTGTAGGGTAGAAATCAGGTACTATTGTTAGCTCACTGCGAGCTGCTGCATCTGTAGCAGCAAAACCAGTTGTTGCTGCTAATACTGCAGCAGCTAATGTAGTTTTTTTAATATTGGCAAGCATAGCTGTTCCTTACTCTTTGCTTTAGTTTCACGATTATACATATTTAACAATTTGCTAAATACACATTAAGGCATACCTCAAATACCAATTTTTCCAGAACATCCTAAATGGTTGTTGAGTGGTCTGTATGCCTTGGGCATGTATAGAAAAACGTTTTCTGACTAAAACGTCAATTGAGATTACCGTTAAAAACGGCAAAATCAGCTTTTCTCACGTCAAAAACGTCATTTTTGTTTTTTACGAGTGAATTTTGCACAATTAGCCTAATGTGACCAGCCTCTTGTTTACATCGTTCTATAAAACGAATGGTTGGTGGTTACTTACTTTTTAGGCGTTTATTTAAATGGCTTTGTGTCTTCATCGGAGAGATAGTGATAAGTATCACGTGTGATCTCTGTCATTAATTTCACCGCTAAAATTATCACCGCATGTTTGTTGTGAGTGGCTTCTCATTCTTATGACAAATATATTATTTACAACTTATTTGTCGATTTTTTAGCGTAATTTTATCTTTTTAAGTCGTGAGTTTTTATCTTAATTCGCTGAGGAAAATTGTGTAGGTATAAAAAAGCCTGCAATATATTGCAGGCTTTTAGTCGGAGATTTGCGATGATTAATTTGATGAAATAAGAATTTGAAGCTTATCTTTTATTCTTATGAGCTTCTCTCTGTCTTGGTTGTGTTCGTTACAATGTTCTAGAATATATTCCAATGTACTGACTACCGTTCGCCAACGTGGTGTTTTAGGGAGAGACTCAACTCGTAAATACTTATCTAGCGTGCGAGTTTGCAATGTGCTTCTATCAAGATATACGCGCCATAATCCACTTTCTTCTGCGAGTGTAAATTTTGAATGCCCAGTAGATTCTTCCCAATATGATAGGGCAGATATCATGCCATCAACAATGAGCTCTCGCATAATTGTTCCTTTATCTTCTTTATTTTCATTCGCTTTAATTGCCAATTGTGCAATGTCACCACCAATAGAAGACAAAGAGTTAAGCTTTTGCTTATCTCCTTCGAAAGCAAACGCGGACAACGCCTCTACCGCGCTTTCTAAATCATATATACGCTGCTCACTGGCTTCATTTTTATGACTAACAATAAGCATTAGAGATAAGCCTGATGCGGGAGGTAGGTGTACTAAGTCAGCATTAATTTGTTCAATAGAACCATCAATATAGACATCGATATTACCTCTATAATGTTTATCACCTTCAATTAAGCTGCGTTTAGCTATTAATTCATCAATTGAATATCGTGATAATTGCTCTTCTGTACGTAAGAAAAGTTTTGCTGCTGCATGGTTTACATATTGAATTTTACCGTCAGATTTAGCACAAATAATGGCTTCTTGGGCATGGTTTAGTTGCCCTAAGATATGAGTTTGTGTTTCTAATAAACTGGCTTCTACTTTTTCTCTATGTCGGATCTCTTGCTGTAAGCGATCATTCTCTGTTAGCCTTATTTCTGCTTGGCTTGCTTGTAAATGTGCTTTTATCCTTGCCGCCAGCTCTTGTTTATTAAATGGTTTACTCAAATAGTCATTAGCACCTGATTCAAAACCTCTCACTCTATCTTGAGTTTGGTTTAAAGCCGTGAGCATGATAATAGGCAGTTGAGAGTGGCTATATTGCTTTCTGACCTCCTGGCATACTTCATATCCACTCATTCCTGGCATCATGACATCTAGTAGCACTAATTCAGGCGTTTCTTCTTCTAATTGTTTTAATGTCTCAGGGCCATCATTGGCCGTTTTTACGCGATAGCCTTCCAGTTTTAAGAAACTACTTAACACTTGTAAATTAACGGGCTCATCATCAGCAACAAGAAGTAAAGGACCATTCGGATTTTCTGGTTGAGTTTCATCTAAATCGTCTAAATTATATTCTAGTTTTTCTGGTGTTTGATAATGAGCAATATCTTCTTTTGTTAGGGATTTATGTTGTTGAATTTGATCTTTAGACGCTAAAGGTAAAGTAAAGCTAAAGGTCGCGCCAACCATTGGTTGGCTGCTTACGTACAGCGATCCACCCATTAATTCTATTAATTGGCGACTGATTGACAAACCAAGCCCTGATCCTTGGCGATAGCGATTAGAATCATGCCCTGCTTGAATTAAGGGTTCAAAAATATGCTCTAATTCATCAGCAGGAATACCATGACCAGTATCGACAACTTGAACTCGTAAGAATTGATCGACAACACTTGCTGAAATAACAATCTTTCCTTCTGAAGTGTATTTAATCGCATTACCGATTAAATTATAAAGTACTTGTTCTAATCGTTGTTCATCAGCATAGACAGAAGGTAAAGACTTATCTACTTGATTGATTATTCTTATTGGTTTGTTGCCCAGTAAATGATGCGATAGCTCTAAAACCAAACTTGTTGCCGATGATAAGTCGGCAACGTGGCGATTTATATCCAGATTGCCGTGACGCATTTTGTGGTAATCCAAAAGATCATTCACTAAGTTGGTTAGGCGCTGGCCACTATTAATTATAATTTCTAATTGATGACGATGAGAAGCGGAGATTGGACCATTAGCACCAGTATAAAGGGCTTCAGCAATACCGACCATACCGTGTAATGGTGTTCTTAATTCATGAGATGTGGTGGCTAGAAATTCATCTTTGAGTTTATCAGCCGCTTCTAATTCTTGGTTTTTATGTTGAATAATAGAAAGATTTGTTTCTAATTCTTCATTTTGAGCTTTGATTAATTGAATTTTTTCACGAATAGATCGCTGCATACGTGCAAAGCTGACAGCTAATCGTCCTATTTCATCTTTTCGATCGGTGCTGATCATTTTTTGATCGAGATCGCCTGCCGAGAGTCTCTCTGCTACCCACGTTAACCTCAATAAAGGTGCAGTAATTGAATTTGATAAGAAATGGGAAGCAATAACAACACACACAATGGCTAATATCATCGCGATAACAAAAATTTGTTCTAATTGTTTGATACGAGAGAAGGCTTCTTTTTCTGGTAATTCAACAGAGAGCCCCCATACTTTGTCGTCAATGTGAACCACGGTAAAAGCAGAAAGCACGCTATTGTTGTTCTTATCAGTAAAACTGCCTACGTCAGTTTTCCCGCTTAATGCTTGAATAATATTTTCAGATGTATTTTTATCGGTACTGATACCACTAATTAAAGAAAGAGAATTATCACCAACAAGATAGCTTTTTATCGATGATGAATCTTGTTGTCCATTTTTTAATAGCAGGCTTAGACCGTTGTTTGGCAGTTTAAACAAGACAAAGCTGTGCAAATAACCTTGCTGTACAATTGGTGCAGCAAACCAAGAGACATTTTCTCCATTCATAATAGAAAAGTCAGAAAATACGACAGGAATATCGTCTTTATTTTCTGGTTTTTCCATCATAGACCGAATTTTACTGTAGGTTTTTCCAAGTGGTGTGTCGTGGTATTTTCCCGTAATTAAATTAGTACCGTAGTTATCTTCTTTTTTCTGGGAATAAACGACATTACCATCGATATCGACTAAAAGAATGTCAGTGAAATCAGATCGCTTTAATAGTTCAAGGTATGCCCAGTGGTATCGTTTATGAAGTAAACGATAGCGCTCACTACCAATATAAGAATCGGATTCAGGAAGAATACTGGTTCGTATTTTATTACCAGAGCCGCCAATGTATCGAATTTGAGCATTGCTCCTCGCATCTTCAATCGTATTACCAAGGCGAGGGAAGGCACTAATTAAACCATAGAAACGCCCACCACTAGCATTGGCTAACTCGGAACGAGCAAAGCCAAGTACTTCTGATTTACGAGCTTTGAAGTAGTTACTTACTTGCTGCTCTTTATTGTCTCTTAATGAAACAAGATGCGCGGTACTTTGAGTTGCGAGATCTTGGCTATGTGAGTGTAGAAAAAATATAGCAATAACAGAAAGAGGAGTAATACTTAAAACAAGAAATGCAATCATTAACGTATTTTGAAGACGTTTAAAGTGTTGTTTTTTATCCATTTGAAGGCCTAATATGCACTGTTATCCGTTCAGCGAAATTGACACGATTGACGTATCAATGAAAATATGAAGTTTATTAATAACGAGGAACTCTGCTGCCTCTTATACGTAAATCACGTTAAAAATCAAGCAACAGAGTCTCAAAGTGCGGCTGTATACAATAATTACTTTTGTGCGGAATAAATTCTGAATTTATTATTCTTTGCTAATGTGTTGCAATGACCAAATACTTTTTCAACAATTGGTGGATATTGTAGAAAGCTATTAGCGACAAAAATCACTTGACCGCTATGAGTTAAATTTTGCGGTGCTTTTTGAAGCAACTCTTCGGTTGAAGAATAATGTGTTTTTAGCCCTGCATGAAAAGGTGGATTGCTGACGATAAATTGGTAGTTTTGTTTCGTGTCAGAATATACGTCACTTGCAAATACATTCCCTTCTAATCCATTGGCTTTTAATGTCTCAATGGAAGAAGCAATTGCGAGCGCACTAATATCAACCATATCTAAATGGATTTTCGGATTAATGGTTTTCATTACAGAACCTAACACGCCAGCACCACAACCAAAATCTAAAACATGACCACGTAAACTTGGCAGAGTTTGAAGCAGTAACTCTGAACCTTTATCAAATTCACCATGGCTAAATACACCAGGTAAGCTTCTTACTTCAATCGTGTGTTCTTTAAATTGAACTTGATATTCTTTAAACCAATCTTGTAAGTTAAAATTTGGCGC
Organism: Aliivibrio sp. SR45-2; assembly: GCF_963890165.1. Lineage (NCBI taxonomy): Bacteria > Pseudomonadati > Pseudomonadota > Gammaproteobacteria > Vibrionales > Vibrionaceae > Aliivibrio > Aliivibrio sp. SR45-2. The sequence goes on from NZ_CAWPRC010000164.1 coordinate 20,464, forward strand.
CGCTTCTGTACATTGACCCCAATAAAAGCTGCAACGTCGAGCTGAATCCAGTTTGTTCATTGGTCCAAAATTCGCGAACATTTTCTCTACGCTTTTTACTCCGCTGCGGTTTTCACCAACAACGATGATCTCGGTGTCTTTTCCTAGTTTGGCTAATAGCATAGTGAGTAAGTACTCAGCTTCAGCTTTTGCTTTTGGCCAATACAGTAAAACCATATCTGCATGGCTTTCTTCTATTAATTCGGTTCCGAAATAACAGTTAATTTTTGGGTTTTCTGAAAATTGTTTGTAGTAACCATAATTGGTCGTAAAGATAGATGTAGAAGCACAATGCTTATCTAGCTCAAGAGGGAAATCATCATTAAGCTCACCAGCAATGAGTACGTGTTTACCTTCAAAATAGGCAAGTTGACGCTGAGTTATTTGACTTGGAGCAGAGTAAGACATAATGGCCTCGAAAGAATACAAAAACTGGCGAGATTGTCCCACAAAGGAAGGGGAAGGAAAAGAAAAGTAAGAGGCTGTTTAACCTTAGTTAGGTAATACAGCCTTAATGTAGTTGCTTTGAGGGTGTTAGTTCTTATCTTGCTGGTCTAAGAAGCCTTTGAATTCAGTTTCGTACATATTAAATAGAACCAAAGTCAGTGCGAAAATCAATGGGCCATAGATTAAACCGATTAAACCATATAAATGAATGCCGCCTAGTAGTGAGAAGAAAATAAGCAGAGTGTTCATTCCTGAATTTCCTTGCATTAATAGTGGTCGCACAATGTTATCAATTGAACCAACAACAAGTACGCCCCAAGCGGTTAAGAAAATCGCCCATTCCCATTGATTGGTTAGCAGTAAATAAATGGTTGCCGGAATCCAAATAAGTGCGGTTCCTACGACTGGAATAAATGAGGCAAATCCCATCATCGTTCCCCAGAATAAACCTGGGAAGCCAGCTAGCCACATGGCAAAGCCTCCAGCAAGACCTTGTGCTATTGCGGTCAAAAACGAACCAAGAATAGCGGATTTTGATACTTCTTCAATTTCATCAAGTAAACGGTCTTCTTGGCTTCTAGAAAGAGGAAGTACATGACGAAATGCCGAGATTATTTTATCTTGATCGCGTAGTAGGAAGAACAGAACAAATAGCATTAAGAAGAAATTTACTAAGACATTCGTGGCATCGCCAAGGATCTGAGCACTAACACCGACAACTTTAGTTCCAACTTGAGAGGCTAATTGCGCTACTTTTTGTGTGATTTCATTTGGATCTATGGCATCAAAAGGCAAGTGTTTATTAATAAAAGCCAATATTTGAGAGACAATAGGGTGTTGAAATAAAGTTTGAATGCCACCTTCGGTTACCCAATGATAAGCGTCTTTAGAAAAAGTAGCCCCTTGCTGAACAATGGCAACAAAGACAAAAAAGAGGGGAATAGCGATAATAAAAGTTAACGCGGTACAAGATAAAATAGCCGCACTATTTGGGCTTTTTGGCAGTTTTTCGCTAATTTTATTATGTAAAGGTGCAAATAAGAGAGACATAATAAAGGCAAGAATGATTGGGCTTAAATAGGGTTCTATTAATAGAAAGCACGCATAACTTGCAACAAGTAAAGCGGCGACTAAAACCCAATGACTAGAATTTAGTTTATTGAAATGAGACACATTATTCCCTTATGATGCGGTAGCGATTTATAAATGATGAATGTAAGTTATATAGATACTTGTTAATCTTAGCAAGAATAATGGAGAGTAACGATGGGCTGTTGTGGTAAAGATACGTGCAGTAGTAATAAAAAAAGAAAAATACCAATATTGCCGTTAATTATTATTGGGCTAGGAGTACTAGTCATTTATTTTTGGCAATAAAAATGGTCTTCTTTGATTAAGAAGACCATTTATCGGTTAATTGATTACATTTATTTTGATTCGGCCGCTATTTTAGCAAAACAACGATCAGCGGCTTCTAATGTTGCTTCGATTTCTTTTGGACCGTGTGCTAAAGAAGTAAAGCCAGCTTCAAATGCAGAAGGGGCAAGGTAAACACCGTGTGCTAACATTAGATTAAAGAAACGTTTGAATCGTTCGATATCACATTTAGTCACATCTTCGTAAGTTGTGATTGTCTCTTGGTCTGTAAAGAAGAAGCCAAACATTCCACCAACATAGTTAACAACCATCGGGATCCCGTGTTTATTTGCTAATTCTTTAAAGCCTAAAGCAAGTTGTTTTGTTGTTGTGGCAAGTCTTTTTTCATTGCCTTCTTCAGTAAGAACTTTCAAGCAAGCAAAACCTGCTGCCATCGCAACGGGGTTGCCAGAAAGCGTACCTGCTTGATATACCGGACCCGTAGGTGCAATGTATTGCATTATATCTTTGCGGCCACCAAATGCGCCTACAGGCATGCCGCCACCGATAACTTTACCTAAACAAGTTAAGTCAGGCTTAATGTTGTAATAGCCTTGAGCACAATTTTCAGCAACACGGAAACCCGTCATCACTTCATCAAAAATTAATAGAGCGCCTTCAGCATCACAAATTTCACGAAGACCTTCATGAAACCCTTCAACTGGCGGAATGCAATTCATGTTGCCAGCAACAGGTTCCACGATAATACAAGAAATCTCGCCTTTATTTGCAGCAAAAAGTTCACGAACAGAATCTAAATTATTAAAGGTGGCTGTTAATGTATATTTAGCAAAATCAGCAGGAACGCCTGGAGAGCTTGGTTGGCCAAGAGTTAATGCGCCTGAACCCGCTTTTACAAGCAAACTATCAGCATGGCCGTGATAGCAACCTTCAAACTTCATGATTTTGTCACGACCAGTGTAGCCACGAGCAAGGCGAATCGCACTCATCGTTGCTTCAGTACCAGAACTTACCATGCGAACTTGTTCCATCGATGGAACTAATTCTGATACTAATTCAGCCATGTTAATTTCAGTTTCAGTTGGAGCCCCGAAACTCAGTCCGCGTTGTGCCGCAGAGATAACCGCTTCACGGATCGCAGCATGATTGTGACCAAGGATCATTGGACCCCAAGAACCTACATAATCAATATAAGCTTTACCATCGGCATCAAAAATTAATGGGCCATCGGCACGCTCAATAAAAATTGGTGAACCACCAACGCCAGCAAAAGCACGAACGGGTGAGTTTACACCACCAGGGATTTTCTCTTGCGCTTTTGCGAATAATTCTGCTGATTTGGTCATTACTTATATCCTCATAGTAATCAAGTGGACCAGTTGGACGTTATTGTACCTAAATTGAATTAGAATGCTTGAGTTGATCGTATTAATCCCCATCTAATAAGTAAATAATCGTGTTGTGTGAGCATTGACTTAGCGCGGTTGAAGAGGATGTTTGTATTGAATACTTGAATGAAACAGTCAGGTATTAGATAATCAGAATTAAAATAGAATTGGAAACCAATCTTGAGAGGTTTAAATGAGTGATGTATCTGTGCCGTTAACGTTTTCTGATGTTGCAGCAGCAAAAGTTAAAACGTTAATTGCAGAAGAAGAAAATCCAAATCTAAAACTGCGTGTTTATATTACAGGTGGTGGTTGTAGCGGTTTCCAATACGGATTTACTTTTGATGAAGAAGTAAATGAAGGCGATATGACCCTTGTAAATGATGGTGTAACACTTGTTGTTGATCCAATGAGCTTACAATACTTAATTGGTGGCATTGTTGATTATACTGAAGGCCTAGAAGGCTCTCGTTTTTTCATTAATAACCCTAATGCAACGACAACTTGTGGTTGTGGTGCATCATTTAGCGTTTAAGATTTACTATAATATAGGTAAATGAATATTTTTTCGTTTACCTTATTCTCTGCTTTGTAAAACGACATAACTTACAGTAAATCAGGATGTATTACTGTTTACCTATTCCTAAGCACTAAGGATTGTTGCTATGGGTAAATTCACATCTGCTTTTTTTTCATACCTCGTTCATCGCCCTTGGATTATTTCGTCCATTTTATTTTGTTGTTTATTATTCTGGGTATTAAGTGGACCTTCTCAAGCTGAAGAATCTACGAGAAAACAAACACTAAATACGCTCACTATTCCTCTTGCTAATGTTGCTGTTGAAACTTTTTCATCAACGCCCACGAACCGTACTATTTCTTTATATGGGCGCACCGCTCCTGATCGTGAGACGACGCTTGGGGCTCAAGTTGCGGCTCAAATTGAAGAAATTCTAGTTAAAAAAGGGGCTCAAGTAAAAAAAGAACAGCCAATAGCTCGTCTTGATATGGCCGATCTTGATTTGCAACTTAGTCAAGTTAAAGCCATTTATTCTGTTCGAATGAAAGAATTTAAAGCCTCGAAAGAGTTACGACGCAAAGGATTACAAGGTGAGGTCGCTTTTAGTCAATCTCAAGCTTCATTAGCCGAAGCGAAAGCCAGAGTTAGAAATGCAGAATTAATATTAAAAAATACCACGATAGTTGCGCCATTTGATGGGATTGTTGAACATTTGTTTGTGGAAGTCGGCGATTTTGTGAGCCGAGGAGATCCAGTTGCAAAAGTGGTGGTGCTTGATCCACTAGTGATCGAAGTAAATGTGAGTGAAAGACACATTATTCAATTGAATGTAAATCAAAAAACAAGGGTGAGTTTTATTAATGACTCTTCAATTGAAGGGCGCGTTCGTTATATATCGAGGGTTTCTTCGATTTCGACAAATACGTTTCCTGTTGAAATCGAAATTCCCAATATAGGAGATCGATTACCCGCAGGAATAAGCACTGAAGTTGAGATCGATTTAGATCTTCAACCGGCCATTAAAATTACACCAGCCATGCTTTCGCTTAATGAAAATGGAGATCTCGGCGTTAAAACGGTAGTCCAATCGATGGGCAGTCAAGAAAGCACTGATCAGGTGAAATTTATTCCCATTCAATTAGTAAAAGCAGAAGATGATGGAGTGTGGTTGACAGGGTTAGGCGAGTTAGTTGAAATCATTACGGTTGGACAAGGATTTGTTCGCGATGGTGATTTTATTCATGCGAGAAGAAAGTAAGGGAATACTATGCTAGCAATTATTAATGCGGCATTAAGTCGTTCTCGGACGATGTTAATGTTACTTACTTTACTGCTTATTTCTGGTGCGTTGACATACATAGTTATCCCCAAAGAATCGAACCCCGATATCACCATTCCTATTATTTACGTTTCAATGAGCCATCAAGGAATTTCTCCAGAAGATTCTGAGCGCTTACTTGTTAGGCCAATGGAGCAAGAATTACGATCCATTGAAGGGATTAAAGAAATGACGTCGGTAGCGGGTGAAGGTCACGGTTCAGTGACGTTAGAGTTCTCCGTAGGAACTGATTTAGATAAAGCGCTGAATGACGTAAAAGATGCGGTTGATCTTGTTAAGCCTAATTTGCCAGAAGAGAGCGATGAACCAACTGTTAATGAGGTAACTTTAGCCGCAGAGCAAGCCGTTTTATCCGTTGTGTTATATGGCACGGTACCAGAGAGAACAACAATACAAATTGCTCGTCAACTAAGGGATAAACTAGAAAGCTATAAGCAGATATTAGAGGTTGATATTGCAGGGGATCGAGATGATGTTGTTGAAATTATTGTTGATCCTCTTTTACTTGAAAGCTATGGCTTAGATCAAGCTGCTATTTATAATTTGATTGCTTTGAACAACCGAGTGGTTGCCGCTGGATTTGTGGATACAGGCTATGGACGATTCTCTATCAAAGTACCTTCCGTTTTTGAGTCATTAAAAGATGTTTTAGAGTTACCAATTAAGGTCGATGGTAAGCAAGTAGTGACGTTTGGTGATATTGCGACAGTTCGTAAGGCGTTTAGAGATCCAAACAGTTATGCACGATTGAATGGTGAAAAAGCCATTGTTTTAGATATAAAAAAACGCTCAGGTGAGAATATTATTGAAACCGTTGAGATCGTAAAAGCGGTTTTATTGGGAGCCCAAGAGTTAGAGACGTGGCCAAATAATCTTTTAATTAAATACACTTGGGATGAGTCAAAAGACGTGAAGATCATGCTTAATGATCTGCAAAATAATATTTTATCGGCGATATTGTTGGTTGTTATTGTGATCATTGCTGTATTGGGCGCGAGAACCGCACTTTTGGTTGGGATCTCTATCCCCGGCTCTTTTCTTACTGGCTTATTAATGCTTTCCCTCGCAGGATTAACCGTGAACATTGTGGTTCTATTTTCATTAATTATGGCGGTAGGCATGTTAGTTGATGGAGCCATTGTTGTGACTGAATATGCTGATAGGAGAATGCAAGAAGGGGCTCATCGAGTCATCGCCTATAGAGAAGCAGCGCAAAGAATGGCGTGGCCAATTATAGCCTCTACTGCAACCACTCTTGCGGCATTTGCTCCTTTATTATTCTGGCCAGATACGACTGGTGAGTTTATGAAATACTTGCCATTAACTCTAATGGCGACATTAACTGCCTCTTTATTTATGGCTTTATTATTTATTCCTGTTTTAGGCAGTTTATTTGGTAAACCCCAGCAAGTCCTCCCTGAAAAAAGACATAAATTACAAGCATTAAGTAATGGTGACTACAGTCAGGCTACTGGCATAACTAAATTGTATTTCAATATATTATCGATTGCTTTGAAGCATCCATTTAAAATACTTTGTTTGGCTGTTGTTTTCTCTATTGGCATTGGCTTTACTTACGCTAAAGCGGGATTGGGGGTGGTGTTTTTCCCTGAGGTAGATCCTCCGTTTTTAACCGTCAAAGTTAGATCTCATGGTGATTTATCTATCAATGAAAAAGATAAGATCATGGTGGAAGTACAAAATGAAATATTAGGAATGAAGGAGTTAGATAGTATTTATACTCGTACAGGGGGGGATGATGAGATAGGCCAAATTCAAATAACACCTATAGATTGGCAATATCGTCGATCAGTGAAAGAGATTATTGAAGATTTAAGAGATAAAACAGAAAATATTGCAGGGATAGAATTAGAATTTAGTACACCCAATGCTGGCCCACCAAGTGAGCATGATTTAGTTATTGAATTGAGTTCTCGTGATGGTGAAGCATTGAATCAATCGGTTAGAAAAGTAAGAAACTGGATAGATGCCAATCCTGCTTTTACGAATGTTAGTGATACTTCGAATAAACAAGGCATTGATTGGAAAATCGATATCCGTAGAGACGATGCGGCACGCTTTGGTGCTGATGCAACATTGGTTGGTAATACCGTACAATTTGTCACTAATGGATTGAAAATTGGTGATTACTTACCTGATGATAATAATGAACAAGTTGATATATTAGTACGATTTCCTAAAGAGCACCGAGATATTGGACGTTTTGATGAGCTAAGGGTAAAAACCAGTCATGGTTTAATTCCTATAACCAATTTTGCTCGAATTATTCCTACTCACAAGCAAGATACGATTCATCGAATTGATGGACACCGAGTATTAACAGTAAAGGCTGATATGAGTGATGGTTATAATTTAAGTATTGAATTACCAAATATTGAGCGTGGTTTAAAAGAGTTAAATTTACCTAAAGGAGTTGTATTTAAACTTAGAGGGCAAAATGAGGAGCAAAATAATTCAGCTGTTTTCCTTCAAAATGCATTTGTTATTGCATTAGCAGTAATGGCCATTATTTTAGTCACGCAGTTTAATAGCTTTTATCAAGCCTTGCTTATATTAAGTGCGGTTTTATTTTCAACCGTCGGAGTGTTTGCCGGGTTACTTATTTTTCAACGACCGTTTGGTATCATTATGTCAGGTATTGGGGTGATTTCTCTTGCTGGCATCGTGGTTAATAATAATATAGTCCTGATTGATACCTATAATACATTGCGTAAAGCTGGTGTGGATAAAGTGGATGCGATATTACGAACGGGCGTGCAACGCTTACGACCAGTGATGTTAACGACGATAACGACCATATTAGGGTTGATGCCAATGGTGCTTGAAATGAATATTGATTTACTTAATCAAAAGGTTGAATTTGGTGCACCAAGTACTCAGTGGTGGTCTCAGTTAGCGACTGCTGTAGCTGGTGGACTTGCTTTTGCTACGGTGCTGACATTAGTACTGACACCATGCTTATTAATGCTAGGAAGAGATAACGTAGGAGTGGTTAAAGATATTAGTGAAAGAAAAAGCCCTAGTCTTTATAACTAGAGCTTCATTATTGATATTAGTGAGTGAGTACCGGATGAGTACCTACAATAAATTGACTGTATTGGTTTAACTCTTTTAATCGCTGTTTTGCGACAACTTCAAACTCTTTTTTATCTTTACCTGTTAGCGATTTAGATTGGGGTAAAGAAACGGTTCTTGAGTCTTTATGAACGCCATTGACTAAAAATTCATAGTGTAAGTGAGGGCCGGTCACTCGGCCAGTTCCACCAAGCGTACCTACGGTATCACCTTGTTTTACTCGCTGTCCTGCTTTTACATAGCGTTTAGTCATGTGTAAATATTTTGTAATGTAAGTATTACTATGACGAATGAATACATAGTTACCATTAAACTGGTTATATCCTGATTTATCTACGACACCATCACCGGCAGCCCAAATCGGCGTTCCTACAGGGGCAACATAATCAGTCCCTCTATGTGCGGTTCTTTGTCCTGTTACTGGATGAAGACGACGTGGATTAAAATTAGAACTAACATAACGAAAATTAATTGGAGAGCGTAAAAATGCTTTTTTCATCGCTCGACCATTAGGTTCGTAAAAATTTCCATTTTTATCATTACGAATTGCGGTAAACGTGTCGCCACGGTTAGTGAAAGTGGTCGCTATAATATTTCCTTTACCTGCATATTCGCCTTCTACGTACTTCTCTTCATAAAGTACAGTGAAGGTATCACCAGCACGAATATCTAATGCAAAATCAATATCCCAACCAAAAATCCCCGCTAGTTCCATTATCTGATTCGGGTTTAACCCTGCAGTAATAGAAGCATTCCAGAAATTGGAAGTAATCGTTGCTTTGGTATAATTCAGTTGAGTTTCAATTTCTTGTTTTTCAAGTAACCCTAAGTAACCATCGCCTACTTTACTAATACGGTAAGTTTCAAATTGACTTATAGGACGGATCAGTTGGATGATTTCTTGATTTTGATTAAAACCAAATTTAAGTTTATCACCAGGTCGTAAGCGAGTCAGTTGTGTTTCTATTTCTTTGTCGCTACTGGTTAGATTATATAATTGACGGGCGCTTAATCCGACTCGGTTGAATAATACAGAGGCACTTTCACCTGATTTTACTGTGTAAGTTTCCCAAGTCAGTTGTTGGTTTTTACCTGATTGTTCATGAGAGATCAGGGCTTCTTGACGGATTTCTGTAGGGTAAGTTTGACCAACGTTTAATTTATAAAAGCCAGAATCAGGAGCCACAGAGTCTGGAATAGTTGCAATTGCGGCAACGACTCCTGCACTGCAGAGACCGATAAGAATGCGATGAATCACGGGAATACGAGTTAATTTAGATAATATCATTCGATTAAGTAGTAAATATTGAATACAAATAACAACATAGAAGTTTAGCTTGTTTTTCGCTTTACTGCCATGAGCGGAGGTTATAGTTAAAGCTTCGTCACCTTTTTTCTAATAAAAGTTCAATAAATAAACAGGCTTAATCATGAATAGAATAGATAGGCAGCAAACATACTGCCTATCTAGGGATTGATTATTTGTTTAGCGCAAAGGTAGGTAAAGATAAATGCCAACGAATAGCGGCTAGACGAATAACAAGAGTTGTCGCAACACCACATAGCATTGCGGTGGATGAGGGAACATTAAACTCTAAGGCTGAGGTATGAACTATTCCGCCTAAGATACAAGCGGTGGCATAAACTTCGCTCCTCAATACCATCGGAACTTCACGGGCAAGAACATCGCGAATAATCCCACCACCACAACCGGTAATAACGCCCATAATAACTGCGACCATGGGATCTGCATTATACTTAAGTGCTTTTTCTACACCAATACCGACAAAAACGGCGAGACCAATCGCATCCGATACTGGTAAAACATACCAAGGAAGTCGCTTTGGTTTTCTGATGATAAGCATAGTTAAGATACAAGTAATAAAAATGACCAACAAATAATTTGTGTCGGTAATCCAGAAAACGGGGGTTGCACCTAGAGCCATATCACGAATCGTACCACCACCAATAGCGGTAACACTTGCCAAAACGGTAACCCCAAAAGGGTCCATTTTTAATCGCCCAGCTAATAACACTCCTGAAATTGCAAAAATGGCGGTACCGAACATATCAATTGTATAGATTAACATCTTGTCCTCTATGACTTACTGCATGATGTTGTTGAAGTAAGGTTATAGCCCTTGTTTAAGTATAACCATGATGACGCTTTGAAGAATTATCCAAATGGCGATTCTCCAGCTTAAAAAACGATGGATCTGAGCTAAGTGAATCGCTGAAGGTACAATTTTCCCTCCTAGCTTTGGACGACTTATTTTCTTTCCTTGATAAATTACGGGTCCTCCCATAGATAATTCAAATTTACTGCCAATGATAATTAATAACCAAGCGTTATTTTTATTTGCCCAACTTTTTTGTTGTTGTTTGAGGCGTTGAAGGGTTAATCCGCATTTTTCACCTAAAAGACATAATAAGCTAAAAAGTTTTAAAGGAATAAAATCAAGGAACGCTTGAATGGTTAAAGCGGGGATCCCAAATGGACGAAATGAATCTCTTGATGGAGACCAAGCTCTGGCTAACTCTAAAGATAAGCGATAAATGAAAGCCCCAATCCCACCAGCGATGCCATACCAGAATAAAACCCCAATAACCGTTCGGGCATAACCTAAAATAATGGTTTCGGCGCTGGCTTTCCCTAAACCTAAAATTGATAGAGGTTCTACATCTCGATTTACCCAAGGAAGTAAGGCTTCTTTTGCTTCTTTTTTATTATTTTGATTAATCGCTTGAATAGTTTCTTTACAGAGTTTTTCAACCCCTCGCCATTCTAAAGAAATTAAGAGTAATCCTAGATTGAATAAGGGAAGATTCCAAACGATAGGTAATGCAGCAATACAAACAATAAATGAAGGGATAATCATTAAGCACCAGGCAAGAGCGCCTGAAATAAAACGTTGTTGATAGGATCGAGCTGTATTTACTTTTGTAGACAATAGTTCTGCAAACTTTCGCCAAATAGTCATTGGGTGGGCGTGAACAGGTATCGGCAAAAATAAATGAAATAACAATGCGCCCCATAAAACTAATAGGGAATAATCGGCGATGAAGAAAGACAGTTTATCAAGCATATATGTATTAACTATATATAGGGGGACAATGGAGCAAACGCATCGTTAACTCCATTATTATGTTATTACTTTAATAAAGTAACCATCTTCATCACCATTTCTGATGAACTTTCTGCAGCAAGAGGCAAGAATTCTTCAAAACTCATTGGTGATTCTTTATCTGCCACATCAGATATTGCACGAACGACAACAAATGGAACACTAAATTGATGACAAGTTTGAGCAATAGCTGACGCTTCCATTTCAACAGCGATAACAGAAGGAAAATGAGAGCGAATAAATGCTTGGCGCTCAGGCGTACATACAAAAGCATCACCAGTACAGATTAAACCACGTACAGCATGCTTATCTTCCATTTGAGTCAATGCTTTTTCTGCTACTGCCATTAGTTTTTCATCTGCTTTAAAAGCAGCTGGTTGTTGTGCCATCTGTCCCATCTCGTAACCAAATGCAGTTACATCAGCATCATGATGACGAACTTCTGTAGAAATAACGACATCACCAAGATTCAATGAAGAATCAAACCCACCAGCAGAGCCAGTATTAAGAACAACATCTACATTATGATCTGAGATAAGAAGAGTTGTTCCTACGGCTGCCGCTACTTTACCAATGCCTGATTGAAGTAAAACGACTTCAGCACCATTTAATGTGCCTGTATGAAAAGTACAACCAGCTTTGATTGTTGTCGCTAAGCCATTAATTTGTTCTTTTAGAATGGCAACTTCTTGTTCCATTGCACCAATAATACCGATTTTCATTTGTTTATCTCAGTAACGTTCGAATAGAACTGAATTGTAACATAGCTATTTAAGGTGGTGGAATAAGAGTTTTCTTGAGATAAAAGAGGATAAAGTGAGGTTATTGATGTCTTTATATACGTAATGGTTGTTTATTGTTCGGTTGATTGTTTTTTTTAATAAAAGACTTGCATGAAATGCGCATCGGCCTATACTTCGACTCCACCAACGCAGAACGGTGATTCAAATCACAAGTTCAGCAAATGTTGGTAAGCTCTTTAACAATTTGAAACCTATTAATCTGTGTGGGCACTTGTGAATTGATAATCACTAGTTTGCTTTTACTTTTCGAAGTGAATGCAAACAAAAATAATCAATGAACTGAGTGACTACACAAAATTACTTTTATGTAAGAAATCAGTATAAATCATTGAGCCGGTTTTGT
>NZ_CAWPRC010000165.1:0-32887 GCF_963890165.1 Aliivibrio sp. SR45-2
GGGGTTAATCATGTTTATACAACATAAGTATATTGTTATTTAACGTAATATATAATCTCGTTTATAATTAAAGCCATTAACACAAGCAGAAGGTTTGTTTTAGAGGTGATAGGAATGAAAGCGTATTGGTTGAGTTCCTACCAAAGAGTTAAGTGGATGAAATATAAGAGCACGATTTATTACAACATATCTTGAGCGTTAGGTCTATATTGTCTACAATAGCGCACTTTTATTGACTACAGGTCACGAACATGAACGACGCTAAATCGCAACCAGCTCTACCAGATCACCTTTCGGGCAATCCTCGTAGCCCACATCATGTGGCAGAATGCTTTGAACATCACATTGGTATTAAACTTAATGACAAAGAGCGTACTGATGTTGAAGAGTATTGCATTAGTGAAGGTTGGGTAAAAATCCCATCACCTAAAGCATTGGATCGTCGTGGTCAACCTCTTATGATCACATTGAAAGGCAAAGTTGAAGCTTTTTATAAATAAGAACAAATGATAGTAAGCGAGGATCTCATCCCGCTAAGTTGTCGTAATAGTTAAGTGGTTATTTATTACCCACGTAGACTTATTCTTAAAAAGGGCCTAAAGAAATTTAGGTCCTTTTGTTTATCCTACGTTTAGTATTTTGGTACAGATTAAGCGTAATTTATACGATGTAGGTGGTATTACGGGGGCGTTTGAGATATTTAATTAACGGAATCGGGCATAAATAGGCTAAAATGGCCGGCTATTATCTTAGCTTTGAGCCCTTTATATTAATGACCACTATCACAACGCCTGCCAACTTTACAGAACTTGGCCTTATTACACCTTTGTTAGCTCGATTAACTGAGCTGGAATATCAACAGCCAACGCCAATTCAAGCGCAAGCTATTCCAAGTGTATTGGCTGGGCGTGACTTAATTGCAGGGGCAAATACAGGTTCAGGTAAAACAGCAACGTTCGCACTGCCTATATTACAGCAATTGCATGAAGGTAAGCCTTTGAGCATTAAAAGTGAGAAAGGTAACTATGTTACAGGATTGATTTTAGTTCCTACTCGTGAATTGGCAAAACAAGTTGCTGACAGTATTAAATCTTATGCTGTGCATTTTAACGGTGCAATTAAAACCGTTGCTGTTTTTGGTGGCGTATCTGCAAATACTCAAATGCTGGCTTTACGTGGCGGCACTGATATTTTAGTAGCCACACCAGGTCGATTACTCGATCTTATTTCAAGTAATGCCATTAAGCTTGATAAAGTCAAAACATTAGTGCTTGATGAAGCCGATCGAATGTTAAGCCTTGGCTTTACTGAAGAACTATCAGCGTTATTGAATTTATTACCAAAGCAAAAGCAGACGTTATTATTTTCGGCGACTTTTCCTGAACAAGTACAAACATTAACTCAAGAACTACTTAACGATCCTATTGAAATTCAAGTGCAAAGCGCAGATGCAAGTACTTTGGTACAGCGTGTTTTTACCGTTAATAAAGGTGAAAAAACCGCATTGCTAGCGCATTTGATCAAACAAAACGAATGGCGACAAGCACTTATCTTCGTTAATGCGAAAAATAGTTGTGAGCATTTAGCGGATAAACTGTCTAAACGTGGAATTACCGCTGAAGTATTTCATGGTGATAAAGGCCAAGGTGCGCGTACTCGTATACTTGAAGCATTTAAATTGGGTGAGATTGAAGTTTTAATTGCGACAGATATTGCTGCTCGTGGTTTAGATATCGAAAAACTACCGGTTGTTATTAATTTTGATTTGCCAAGAAGTCCATCAGATTATATGCACCGTATTGGTCGAAGTGGTCGTGCTGGGGAAGTTGGTTTAGCATTATCACTTATCGATCATGAAGATTACCATCACTTTAAAATCATCGAGAAGAAGAACAAAATTCGACTAGAACGTGAAGAAGTTGAAGGTTTTGAAGTCGATGAAGCAGTAAGTGATTCTTTATCAGACGTAGAAAAGCCGATGGCAAAACCTGAAGGCACTGGTAAGAAAAAACGTAAAAACAGAGCATCAGCAGATGAGGATGTTTGGTTGAGAAATTACTAATCTAAAAAGATAACATGATTATGACCCCTTAGTTAAGCGCATAATCCTACTAACACTATAATTTATTACACTCGGTATTCTTTGCTTACCGAGTGTTTTTTATTTTAAGGCGTAAATTTACTATTAATGCAATTAACTAAATACTCTATTTATTAGTAGAAAAATCACTAAGAATAAAAACCTGATAAGTAGTTATTCTATAATTTCTAATGCTATTATTATGTGATTGATTTAGTAAGAATAAACAGATGTTTATTGGAATTGGTGTAAATAGATGTGCATGATAAGAAAGGGTTATGCTGCGACTATATTACCAATGTAAACCATGATTTTTAGTCTCAGAGGTTGAGTGATGTTTCAATTTAAATGTACCAAAAAAGTTCAAGATTTTATTGGTATTACACCTAGTGAACTTAAGGTTATAGTGCCTGAGAAATTTGCATTAGGTAATTGGTTTGTGCATTCTTTTGAGGAAGATAATCATAATGTGTTGGTGTTTATGGAAGAGAAAACATTGTTCTCATTCATTATTGTCGGTATTCAAAAAGAACACATTAAAACGTTAAGAAAACACTTTCTGGAAGGGCTGTGTTTACAAATGAAAGCGGAAGGCATTAGTATTCAAACCATTTCGGCATATGCGATTAATGACACGGTGATTCAATATACGAAAACAGACAGTACAAATAAGGTTGGTATAATGAATGATCTTATTTCTCTTTATCAATCGCGAATTGAAATTGAAGGGGGGTTATCTGAAATTGACGTTGTTGATGTTGCCATGAAAATAAATCGAGTACCTCAAAGCCACTTAGCTTTAACTTATGCGGTTAAGGAATTTAAACTGGTGCTTGGAGAGGTAACGTCACCATTTCATTAATTAACGTAGTATTTCAATTTAACTAAAGCGCGAAGGTATCGCGCTTTAAGTTAATGGGTAGGCGATTATTTAGTCTTATAAGGTTTATAAAGACAAAGTGACATAATAATACCAAAGCAGATCCCTTGGGTTATCATCGCGGTTCCCCCATAACTAAAAAATGGCAATGGGCTTCCCATCACAGGAAGCAAGCCACTGACCATTCCCATATTAATAAAGGCATAAAGGAAGAAGCTAAGGGCAAATGCGCCACTGACCAATCGATTAAAGGGAGATTCGCACTGACAAGCCAGCCAAATGACACGACCAGTGATGAATAAATACAGTCCTAGCAACAATACACTGCCAAAAAATCCCCACTCTTCAGCGTAAGTTGAAAAAATGAAATCAGTATGACTTTCTGGAATGAAACCAAGGTGTCCTTGTGTAGCGTTCATCCAACCTTTTCCACGTAAGCCACCAGAGCCAATCGCAATTAGTGATTGGATAATTTGGTAACCAGCACCAAGAGGATCAGATTCAGGATCCAGAAACTGGGTGACTCGTTTCTTTTGGTAAGCCGCCATAACAAAAATCCATAAGGCGGGGATCGTGATTGCGAGACCGCCAAGAAAAGAACCAATAATTTTCCAACTCATGCCTGCAAAATACAATACAAAAAGGGCATAGATGACGGTGAAAATTGCCCCATCAAGATCGGGTTGAATGAAAATCAAACTGGCAGGGACGGCAGTTACGAGCAAACAAATGGCTATCTTTTTTAAATCAGGACGTCCGGCATCAACAACCAAAAGCCAAGCTACCATCAGTGGTATTGCTACTTTAACAAGTTCAGAGGGTTGAAAACGAATCGGTCCAATAACTAACCAACGTTGAGAACCATTTGTACTGTCACCAATCAGAATTACACCTAATAAAAGAATAACTGCTAAGCCATATAAAAAAGGCGTCATGCGTTGGTAATTCAAGGGTGGAATAGCGGACATAAAAACAATACATCCAATCGCCATTACTGCTCGGATAAGATGACGCTGTAACATAGGCTCACTGAATCCACTAGCACTCCATACGGTTAGAGAACCGAGTAAAATCAATACAAATATAGCAAACAATAAAGGGTAATCGATACGTGGTCTGTAATTAAACATAAATACTATTCATTATAAAACGTAAAAGAGACTCAGAATGAGAATGTATAGAGCGATAGTTCAGTCGTAATAAAACGGCCTATCTATTTAACGGTTTTATATTGGAGATTCGATTCCTTCCAGCCACCCAATCGATTGTTATCAATGGTTTGCTTATAGAATGTTGACGGAATAATAATGACGGTCATTGCCAAAGAAACCCACTGTTTTACTTGTAGGCGTCTGTCTGCAACAGTAACGGTAGGGGGATTTGATGGTGGCTTCGTTGGCGCATCAATCACTCTAGGTTTTAAAAAAGAGAGAGGTTCTATTCGTAAAGGGTGTGAAAAAGGGGTTAATAGTAATCTTTGTTCAGCATGATGAATGTTCATCTCACTGCCATTAAGTCTATTTTTATCCATCACAGACGAAGTGTATACATTGGTATCAGTAAGTTCAAATTGTGCTTGAACGGATGACATAGCAATATTAATGCATAACGATACAAGCAATAAGCTAAACAGAAAAAGAGTTATCTGCGATAATGTAAAATGTTTTTTCATGCTTGTTCTATATGAGTATGGATTAATAAATGAACACTGTTCAAGGCTTCTGCACTGTGAGATGCAGAAGTTAGCTAAATTAACGATTTTATGAAAAAAAGCAATCTTTTCAGATGAATGAACATTCAATTTTTGACATTACTATCGATAATGTATTAAAAATCATCTTTCATTGAAAATTCGACCTCGTTACCAGTGATAGGGTGCGTAAATTTTAGGTACCCAGCATGTAGATGCAATCGCTTAGATTTAAACCCATATAAGTCATCACCGACAATAGGGGTGCCCAAACCCGCTTGATGAGCACAATGTACGCGCAACTGGTGAGTTCGACCTGTTTTTGGGTAAAGGTAGACTTTTGTTTGGTTGTTGTTTCGCTCTATTACTTGAAAAGTGGTTTCTGCTTTTCGGCCTTGCTTATGGTCTACCATTTGTCGTGGTCTGTCTTCTAAATCACCAGTGAGAGGTAAATCTATGATGCCATCATTTAAGGCAATGTTACCTTCAAGAAGCGCGGTGTAGCGTTTTTCTACCGTTCTATCAATAAACTGCTTTTGTACCTGCTTATTTGTTTCAGCCGTTAAAGTTAATACTAATAGACCTGACGTCGACATGTCTAAGCGGTGTACGATTAATGGACCTGTTGCCTGTGGATAACGCGCTTTAATGCGAGTCTGTACTGAGTCTGTAATAAATTTCCCTGGAACCGATAAAAATTCAGCCGGTTTGTTTACGATAACAATCGCCTCATCTTCATAAACGATCTCAAGATCTTTTCCATAAGAGGGCGTTTGTTTTAATGAATTGTCATCCAGCTCTATTCCTTCAAGCATGTGCTCTAAGATTTCAAAACACTTACTCTGACAGGCAGGATAGACATTTTTGTGTTGTCTGATTGTTTCATAAGGTGAAGAACCCCACCAAAACTCTCCGAGCGCTAAAGGGGTTAGTCCCATTTTAAAGGCCGCTTGAAGTAATTTGGGTGCATTCTCTTCACTTGAGTGTGAAATCGGAGACGATTCATCATCAACTGCAGTGAATAAATCATATAAGCTTTTTGTTGAGCCCAATTGGTTTGTAAATTGGCAAGCTCGTAACTTTTCGATATCTAGATTTTTAGACAGTTGTTTGTACTCATTTTCTTTCTGAGCAATTGAAGTAAGCATCGTATTATGTTGAATCGTTAATTCTGCAAGGTTGGCTTTCCATTGCTCTTTTAAGGCTTTTAATTCTCTTTTTTCTCGGCTGCTTTGGTTACCAAGATCGTGAATTAACGCTTCAAGTTGTGTTGTGTTTACTGTTGATGCAGGGTTTGATTCTGCTTCTGTTCGTAATTGTTTACGCTGCTTCTTACTTTTTGCCATCGATTGTTGAAATGCAGTGATTTCTTGCTCAGCTTGTGATTTTTTTAACGCCAATTTGTCAGTAAGGGCACTAAATGCTGGGGTGCTTTTTAATGTAGATATATGGTGGAGAAGCGTATTGATATGTTGTGTTTTTTCAGCAAAGTAAGGCTGATCATAGTGATGTTCAATAATTGTATCGACAAAAAGGCTAGGAGTGTCACTGTGTATTTTATGATTAGTTAACTCGTTTCCTGCATAAGAAGATAAATAACCGATATCTCCTTGTTGGTTTTTAACGACAAGCACGCCAAACATGTGTCCAATCGCGGTAAAGTCGTATTGCCATTCTTGTTGAGTGTCTAGGTAATGCTGTAGCTCACTCATTGCTAGTAACGCTAATGGGTGAGGGACATAGTAATATGGGAACGTAAAATTCGCAGGTAATGAGTACTGATCAATGCTCGTCGAGAATCGGGTAAATTGATGTTGTGTCATATTAAAATCGAGCCTCAACTACAAATTCCATAGGCTCTTTTGTCATTGGGTGAGTCACTGATAAATAGCCCGCGTGTAGATATAAACGATCCGCTTTTTGACCATATAAACCATCACCGATGATAGGCATATTTAATCCTAAGTGGTGGGCACAATGCACACGTAATTGATGAGTTCGCCCTGTTTTTGGGTAAAGGTGCACAAGAGTTTGCTTTTCTTTATATTCAATCACGTTATACGTTGTTTCTGCCTGTTTTCCGTATTCAAAGCAGACTAACTGACGCGGTCTGTCATAAAGATCCCCACGCAATGGTAACGTGATTTGTCCTTCGCGATGTGGTAATAAACCATCAAGTAATGCGGTGTAGCGTTTTTCTACAGTACGATTTATGAACTGTTTCTGCAGACGTTTATGCGCTTTGCTGGTTAACCCTAAAACCATTAAACCAGAGGTTGCCATGTCTAAGCGATGCACAATTAGCCCACCAGTTGCATTTGGGTAACGTTGCTGTACGCGGGTATAAACAGAGTCATTAATATTTTTACCCGGTACCGATAAGAAATCCGCTGGCTTATTGATGATGAGCATAAATTCATCTTCATAAATAATATCGATGTCTTTGCCTTCTGCTGGATTGATTAACAGTGGGTTTTCATCCATTTCAATACCATCCAACATATGGCCTAAGATTGGTTGGCATTTACTTTGACAAGACGCATAGAATTTTTTGTGTTGACGTATTTCTGATTTTGGAGCGCTTCCCCACCAAAATTCAGCCAAAGCAAGTGGGGTAAAACCATGTGCAAATGCGTATTGAAGCAATTTTGGTGCGGCACATTCGCCAGAGCCTGCTGGAGGAACATGATTTGGGGTATCTTTAAATATATCGTTAAGATCTTTTTCTACGCCATGGGTGTTTAGGAATTTGTATTGTTGGAACAATTTTTTTTGTAAGGCAGAAGATAACACTTTACGACGTGTTTTTAATGCGTGAATAGCGTTATTTAAGTCATCTAATTGAGACTGAATTTTGTTGATTCTTGTGTCCCAATGTATCTTTAAATCTCTCAAGGCGTTCTTTTCTTGAACACTCTGCTTTCCTAATTCTATTTTTAAGCGCTCGCCGGATTCTGATGAGGCATTACGTTCTGCATCTGCACGTTGTTCTTTTCGTGATTTTCGGCCTTCGATCATGACTTGGCGCTGGGCTTCAAGTTGTTCTTGAGAAATTGTGTTTTCTATAGATAGAGTGGTGCTTAATTCGCCCAATAACGGATTGCTTTGTTGTTGTTTTATCGCCGTGTTTATATCGGTAATTTCTGCCAATTCAGTTTTAAAAAAACCGTCTTCCTTGAGCATATCAAATACGGGAGGAACAAAATGTGGGAGGTGATTACTGTCAGCAATTTTTCCTGAAAAAGCAGATAAAAATCCGACTTCACCAGAAGGGTGGCGTACAAGCAATACTCCAAACATTTTACCAATGGCTTTATCGTTGCTTTCTTCTAATCCAAAGTTGTGTTGCCATTCTCTTTGGGATACTAAGTGACCCTGTAACTGATTGGCGGCGAGCTCACATAATGGATGTGGTTCATAGTAAAACGGGAAAGTGAATCGCTCAGGTAAAGAATAGCTATCGAGAGGGTGTACAAAAGAAGTAAAGCAAGGATCAGACATTGGCATCATCTTATCTAATTGGCAGAGTTTTTAGGGGGGTGGGTGTACAAAATAAGTGATTCAAATACCAGCTTGAGAGCCATGATATTTGAATCACTAGAATGCGTTTAGCCTACAAAATAATGGAATTATTCTGCTGCTTTTACGCGAATCTTGTCTTTATCAAACTTTTTACCATTTTCAGCTTCGATAGCAGCTAGAGCTTCTTCATCGTTTGGCATGTCAACAAATGCAAAACCTTTAGATTCGCCAGTCGCTTCGTCTAAAACTAATGTGCAATAACCAAGTGAACCGTGAGCTTTAAACATTTCTCTTAATTCATATTCAGTCATTGTACGAGGTAAATTGCGAACTAGTAATTTCATGATTAACCGTTAAATAGTGATTTGAGGCTACGTTATAACAGAAATTGGTACGATGTGCCAAAATGAAAATCCGAAACCGTAAAATAACCGTTTCGGATTTGTATTTAGCCTCCACCCAGAGTGCTAAAATTTACTATTGTTAACGATTTTACTTAGAAATCGTAACGTAGACCAAATTGCAGTTGGTCGTCTTTATTGTCTATTTGTTCAAATTTGTAGCCTGCATACGTGCGGAAACTTTTATTGAGTTTGTAAATGGCTTCAATAGCCACGTTGTTTTCTGTGTCGGTACTGTCTACGTCTTGAAAGTTATATACGCCTTGGAAAACCCATTGGTTAAGTTTATAAGCCGCAGCCAGTTCGTAACCATTGGCGTCTTTATTATCGATTTCACCAGTAGTAAATAAGCCTGATACCATGAAAGCATTTATTGTATAGCGAATTGCGAGGTTGATTTGGTCGGCATCGATAGAATTTAACCCTGTTGAGGCTTGTTGTCCTGATGTGTAACCTAGGCCAAAGTCCAATCCCATTGGTAAGGCGTACATGCCCGAAATACCAAAGCTATCATCGTCTTTTTCATTGCTGGCAATGTAGTTTGCCTGCACTGTTAATGCATCAAATTCACCAGAGT
Source organism: Aliivibrio sp. SR45-2 (assembly GCF_963890165.1). Lineage (NCBI taxonomy): Bacteria > Pseudomonadati > Pseudomonadota > Gammaproteobacteria > Vibrionales > Vibrionaceae > Aliivibrio > Aliivibrio sp. SR45-2. Next base: position 9,151 of record NZ_CAWPRC010000165.1, read on the forward strand.
ATAAAAAGTTGTTTTCACGCTTATCTTTGTTGCCAGTCGTCAAATCGGCAGCGTCACCACCAAACGTAGCAAGAATATCGGTGTAATCGGTGAGCATAACTTGCGCTGAATCTTGTTGGCCGTAAGAGAAGTTACCAACGGTAGTGCTTAAGCCTGCAAATAGGTAACGGGTATTTACTGTATTGTCTTTACCACTCCCAATTTCGACTTCATAAGTACCAAAGGCACCTAGGCTTTCATTGATTTTTGTTTTACCTTTTAAATTAATACGTGCACGACTTTTATCTTTAAATGAACTGTTGTCCGTTGTTTCATTATTGTCTGAGATATTCGCTCGTGCTTCGGCTCTGCCACCAACTTTCAATTGAGTATTGTCTTGATCATAAACGGTTGCAGCGAAAAGAGTGGTTGATGTAAGAGAAGACAATATAGCCGTTGATAGTAGTAATTTTTTCATTAGATTCCATACCTTTAAAGTAACCAAAACAATCCGTTTTGGTGTAATTGTTTGCTTGGTATCTAAGATAAAAAAACTATATGAAAGATTGATGTAATTTTTGTTTAAAATTTATAAAAGTAATGTGTCAATCAAATGACCGACACATTACAATTGATAAAATGCGTATTATTTAGAAGGGATGCGTTTGATGTTTTTCTTGTGGCGTTTGTCTTCATCAAGTAATTGGCATGTCGCGCAATTCTTCTTGCCATCGATTTTGTATTTCATGCAACAGGTTTCGCGTTGCACATACAAAATGGCTTGAGTTGTATTTTCGGCCACTCGAACATGAGCCAATCCTTTGCCTATATCTGGCATGATGGTTTCGACCCATTTATCGGCTTCTGGGGCAATATCATTCGCTTGTTTATGGGATATGCCATTTTCGGTTAAACGCATAAAGAAAACACTGACAGCTAAAGATACGGCCCCCCAAAATGGTCGATGTTTTAATTTTTCTTGTTCAAAGAGAACGCTTAATCCACCGCCGACTTGCTGTAAAAGGTGCGTCAAGGCGAGATCTAGCTCTTCATGATTACTTACGGTTGTCGCTTGAGATTCAGAAAAAAGAGGATCATCAGAAAGACAAACAAAAGGACAGTGTTTATTGATTTGTAATGATTTTATTTTTTCACCATTTGGTGTTGAAATGAAAATATCATTAAACTGAATAATAGGAACACGATTGAACTTTAGACGCAGAGCCACCAAACTAGTGAAAAACTGGTTGTTAAACGATTTTAGCCACATAGAAGCGGCAACGTTTTGATTAACCTCATTCTTTTTAGAAAATAACTCAATGGCAGAATGTAAATGCTTTGGTAACCATAGATTTAAAGGAAGATGATCGTTCTCTGTTTTCTTTGGATCAGAGGCTTTAAGTTTAATATTATCGTCAGCATTGCGCAGCCATGCCAATTGTTCTTCTAAAGTATGGCATGGATCGGATGACTTTTTGCTGTGCCAAATTGGCTGTAGTTGAGCTGAAATATGCATAAAGGGACTACTTAGTAATTATTCTTATTTGTATTTAAAACGCCGGGTAGATTACACCTAAACTTGCATAACGTGAAGCACCGGTAACATCCGGTTCATTACTTGGTCGATCGTGAACTCGTTGGTGAGCAAGCCAAGCAAAGGCCATTGCTTCCATATTATCACTATCTACATTGTAGTCGTTGGTGGTGGATACTGCCCACTTAGGAAGGTATTGTTGTAATCGATCCATCAAATATTGATTATGCGCGCCACCACCACATACCAGTAATTTAGCCTCGCTACCAACGCGAAACGTGGTTATTTGGTCAACAATAGTCGTGACGGTAAATTCTAATAAGGTTGCTTGTACGTCCTGTGCTTTATACGATTGATTTTCAATGTATTGAGTAAACCATTCTAAGTTAAATAACTCACGTCCTGTGCTTTTGGGATAAGGTCGAGCAAAATACGAGTGCTGTTTTAGTTTGCTTAATAATGGATTAATGATAATGCCGTGGCGAGCCCATTCACCATTGTGATCATAATTCTTTTGCTTATGCTCATATATCCACGCATCCATCAACATATTACCAGGGCCAGTATCATAGCCAATGACTGGCGAGTTTTTTTGAAGAATCGAGATATTAGAAATGCCGCCAATGTTTAGCACAATAAGTGTGCTTTCTGGCTTGCCAAATAAGGTGTGATGAAATGCAGGAACCAGTGGTGCGCCCTGACCACCAAGCGCCATGTCTTTGCGACGAAAATCGGCAATCGTATTAATTCCCGTTTTCGCCGCGATAATATTGGCATCCCCTAATTGGGTCGTAAATGGGTATTGAGTATCAGGGGAGTGAAAGAGCGTTTGTCCATGGCTACCAATCGCAGTAATACTGGCAGGATCAACAGAGAGAGTGTTGAGTAAATGTAAGGTTGCGTCTGCAAATAAATGCCCTAAGCGATGATCTATTTCCCCAATCATTTTTAAATTGGTGGCTTGCCCAGTACAAACAGACAATACATCGGATTTTAATTGTGCATCCATTGGGTAATCTGCGTGACCGAGAAGTGTGATTTCTGTACCGTTGGTTTCAACTAATACGGCATCGACACCGTCTAAACTCGTGCCTGACATTAAGCCTACGTATTTTTCCATCTTAACCTCTCCATATTTAATGTCGCTATCTTCATTTTATCATGGTCAATAAAACTGAAACTCATTGTGCCATAGAATAAGTGAAATATACCTAGGGTTTGTTTGAGATTTCGAACCTAAGTTCAAGATATAAGATTTTAAAACGGCAAAGAGCGTGATACTTTAAGCCTATAAAAATTAAGATGATTTGGAGAATGTAATGGGTCCGTTATGGCTAGATGTTGAAGGGTATGAAATTGATGCAGAAGAGCGTGAGCTACTTCAGCATCCTACTGTGGGTGGTTTAATCCTTTTTGCTCGTAATTATCACGATCCTGCACAGTTGTCAGCGCTCATCGCGTCAATTCGTAAAGCGGCAGGTCGCCCTATTATTATTGGTGTTGATCAAGAGGGGGGGCGTGTTCAACGTTTCAGAGATGAATTTACCTTAATCCCACCCGCTCAAGCGTATGCCGAGATGAACAATGGTATCGAGTTAGCGAAAACAGCGGGTTGGCTATTGTGTGCTGAATTAGTCGCTCATGACATCGATTTAACGTTTGCACCAGTGTTAGACAGCGGCTTTGATTGTAAAGCGATTGGTAATCGTGCATTTGGCGATGATATTAATACCATTGTTAAGTACAGCACCGCCTTTATGCAAGGAATGAAATCGGCAGGAACGTCGACAACGGGTAAGCATTTTCCTGGCCACGGTGGTGTGATTGCCGATTCTCATTTAGAAACCCCTTATGATAATCGCGACAACATTTTTGAGCTAGACATGGCTATCTTTAAAGCACAAATTGATGCCGGTATTTTAGATGCGATGATGCCAGCCCATGTGATTTACCCTGAATACGATTCATCACCAGCAAGTGGTTCATCATTCTGGTTAAAAGAGATCTTACGTAAACAACTCAACTTTACGGGTTTGGTGTTCTCTGATGACCTTAGTATGGAAGGGGCAACGATAATGGGGGGACCTGCAGAACGTTCTCAGCAAGCATTAGAGGCCGGTTGCGATATGCTCTTAATGTGTAATAACAGAAAATCAGCGGTTGAAGTGTTAGATAATCTCGCGATTCAAACCGTAGAGAAAGCTCATTCGTTGTTAAAAACACAAAGCTTTGATCGAAAAACACTGAGAAGCAGCAAAGAGTGGAAAGCCGCAAACGAGACGATTACTCGTGCTTATGATGGCTGGAAGTCTTAATATTTCTTTATAAGACGCATTGAATAATAAAACGCACGAGATAGCTTGTGCGTTTTTTATGAAAGGTCGTAAATCTGGATGAATTAGATTCAGAAAAAAAGAAGATAACGGTATTATTGTAAATTAAATAAATACAGATGGATGAAGTAAATATGACGAAGAAATTGACGATCCTTGATGTTGCGAAACTGGCTGGCGTTGGGAAATCAACCGTATCTCGTGTATTAACGAACGATCCTAAAGTGAAGTTAGAAACTCGTCAAAAAGTAGAACAGATAATTAAAGAATCTGGTTTTATCCCTTCAAAGTCGGCTCAAAGCATGCGTGGTGGCAGCCAGAAAGTCATTGGTGTTATTACTTCTCGTCTTGACTCTCCCTCTGAAAATAAAGCCGTTAGCGGTATTCTAGAGGTTATCTACCAACATGGTTATGATGCAGTGATCATGGAAAGTCAGTTTGATGCTCAAAAAACGAATGAACATTTAGAGGTATTAAGACGACGCAGCGTTGATGGTGTGATTTTTTTCGGATTTACACATTGTGATATGACTGAGATTGAGCGTTGGAATGAGCGCATGGTTGTGATCGCAATGGATACGGATAAAGTCAGCTCGATTAATTATGATAATGAAGGGGTTATTCGACAAGCGCTTTACCATTTGTCTGACATGAACTTGCAGAACATTGCTTATATTGGCGTTGATCCTAGTGACAAAACAACGGGTAAATTGCGTCTAGAGGCTTACCTTGAGTGGTGTCATGAGCGAAACCTTCCCCCAAAGTTTGCGACAGGGCAGCTTGATCACCAAAGTGCGTATGCGTTAGTTGATTCTGTTTTAGACCGAGAATTACAGGCCATTGTGTGTGCGAGTGATACGATAGCGCTTGGGGTAGCAAAACGGCTTCAGGAGTTACACCGTAATGACATTCAAGTAACCGGTGTCGGTGGGCATGAGCTACTTTCTTTCTTATTTCCAAATATCATCAGTATTAACCCTGGTTATCAATTGGCGGGAAAGAGTGCCGCTAAGCAGCTTTTGCAGCAATTAGATGGGAACATAACGATCACGCATCTTACTCAGTCACTGACAGTTTAGTCTTATTATAAAAGAGACTTTATTGTGATCTAATTCACCTTGTGGGAAGACTCTCATTTATTTCTTGTTTCATCTTTGTAATTATACTCGAAAATAAAATGGGAACATTCCCATTAATATAAAACAATAATCAACATGGATTAAAGGCATGAGTAAAATAGAGAGAAAGGATGTACAACGTTTGATAGAACTGGTCGGGGGATCAGAGAACATTGCGAGTGTAAGCCATTGTTTAACTCGCTTACGTTTTGTATTAAATGACGTGAAGTGTGCCGACGTAAAAAGCATTGAAAAAATTCGAATGGTAAAAGGGTGTTTTACCAATGCAGGGCAGTTTCAAGTTGTTATTGGTACTGAAGTCGATGATGTTTTTGCGATTTTAAATGAATTGACGGGTGAAAAAGGCACCTCAAAAGAGAATGCTAAATTAGCCGCTCGTCAAAATATGAATATTATTGAGCGTGGAATATCGCACCTTGCTGAGATATTTGTTCCTTTACTGCCAGCGATTATCACGGGTGGTTTGATTTTAGGGTTTAGAAATGTCATTGGCGACATCAAAATGTTTGATGGTCAGACATTGGTTCAAATTAGCCAGTTTTGGGCCACTGTGCATTCTTTCTTATGGTTGATTGGCGAAGCCATTTTCTTCTTCTTACCCGTTGGTGTGTGTTGGTCTACGGTGAAAAAGTTGGGCGGTACACCAATTCTCGGCATTACTCTAGGCATTACTTTAGTGTCACCACAATTGATGAATGCGTACCTTATTGGTAAAGAAGTCCCTGATGTATGGGATTTTGGGCTATTTGTGATCGAGAAAGTGGGGTATCAAGCTCAAGTAATACCCGCGATGCTTGCTGGAGTTGCTCTCGCCTTTATTGAAACAAATTTGAAGCGCATCGTTCCTTCTTATCTATACCTTGTTGTTGTGCCATTTGTTTCTATTTTGTTGTCTGTGATTTTAGCTCACGCCTTCATCGGCCCGTTTGGGCGTATTGTTGGTGACGGAGTTGCAATGGCAGCAAAAGCAGCAATGACAGGAGACTTTGCAATTGTTGGTTCTGTGATTTTTGGTTTCTTTTATGCACCATTAGTGATCACGGGGATCCACCATACGACGAATGCGGTTGATCTGCAATTGATGCAAGAACTCGGTGGAACCCCAATTTGGCCACTCATTGCGTTATCAAATATTGCTCAAGCATCGGCCGTTGTCGGCATCATTATTATCAGTAAAAAAAGCGGTGAGCGTGATATTTCAGTACCTGCGGCTATTTCTGCGTATTTAGGCGTTACTGAGCCCGCAATGTACGGTATTAACTTGAAATACAAATTTCCGATGTTGAGTGCGATGATTGGTTCTGCGATGGCGGCGGCTATTTGTGGGAGTGCAGGCGTCATGGCGAATGGTATTGGTGTTGGTGGTTTGCCGGGTATTCTTTCTATTCAGCCGCAATACTGGGGTATTTATGGCGTAGCTATGCTTGTCGCGATCGTCGTTCCTGCGATGTTAACGCTTGCCTTGTATAAACGAGCGCAAGTAAAAGAACAGCTGTACGTTTCCGTAGCGTAATTATTTAACACCTTTGTCTTTATGTTGATTGAGATAGTGCAAAGGTGTTCTCTTTTTTAGTGGTTTAGAGAACATAGAATGACAAATACAGAGTGGTGGCGCACAGCGACCGTTTATCAAATTTACCCAAAAAGCTTTTGTGATAGTACCGATAAAGGTACCGGAGATATCCAAGGGATCATTTCAAAACTGGATTATTTACAAAAACTGGGAATTGATGCGATATGGTTGACGCCGGTCTATCAATCGCCAATGGTTGATAATGGCTATGATATTTCAGATTATTATTCCATTAATACTGATTTTGGAACGATGGATGATCTGGATGAATTGCTTGAACAAGCAAAGTCTCGTGGCATACGTATTATTATGGATATCGTTGTTAATCATACATCGACAACGCATCATTGGTTTCAATCGGCATTGGGAAATAAAGACAGCGAATATCGAGATTATTATATTTGGAAAGATCCCGTTGATGGTAAAGAACCAACGAATTGGCAGTCTAAATTTGGTGGTAATGCGTGGGCGTTAGATGAGTCCTCTGGACAGTATTATTTGCATCTTTTTGCTAAAGAACAAGCGGATTTAAATTGGGAGAATCCAAAGGTTCGTCAAGAAGTGAAAAATATTATTAGCTTTTGGGCAGAAAAAGGCATTGATGGATTCCGTTTAGATGTCATTAATTTGATTTCAAAACAACAAGAATTTCTGAATGACGATGTGGGAGATGGCCGCCGATTTTATACTGATGGCCCTAAGGTACATCAATATTTACAAGAGATAAGTGACGCTGTTTTTCAAAAGTATGGTTCTGTTACGGTTGGTGAAATGTCATCGACCACATTAGAGCATTGCCAACAATATTCAGCGAAAGAAGGCAAAGAGCTGTCGATGGTGTTTAACTTCCATCATCTTAAAGCCGATTATAAAAATGGCGATAAATGGACGAAATTCCCGTTTGATTTCTTATCATTGAAATCCATCTTTAATCATTGGCAAACAGGTTTGAATGGTAAAGGTTGGGGCGCATTGTTCTGGTGTAATCACGACCAACCAAGAATAGTTAGTCGTTTAGGTAACGATGGTGAGTATCGTGAATTATCAGCCAAGATGCTTGCTTCCTCAATACACATGATGCAAGGAACACCGTATATATATCAAGGTGAAGAGATTGGGATGACCAACCCACACTACACTTCTATTGATGAATATCGTGATCTTGAAAGTACCAATATGTACAACATCATGGTGAACCAAGATAAGTCAGTTTCAGACGATGAGATGCTTGAGATTTTAGACCAGAAATCACGAGATAATTCCCGTACCCCAATGCAATGGAATGATTTGGAAAATGCTGGGTTTACTCAAGGAAAACCGTGGTTGTCGATTGCGACTAACTATAAGAGTATAAATGCAGAAAAAGCAGTCAGTGATTCAAGCTCCGTGTTTTACTTTTATCAGAAATTGATTCAGTTGCGTAAGCGTATTGATGTCATTACTACTGGGGATTATCGCGATCTTATGCCTGAGCATGAATCTCTATTTTGTTACCAGCGTGAAAATACGACGCATCGTTTGATTGCGGTACATAATTTTTACGGTAATGACGTTCCTGTTACTTTAGATTTAACAGGGAAGCAATCGGAATACATTTTAGCTAACTACGGTGATGTCGAATATACACCACCGCAAGAGAGTGGAATACTGCGTCCGTATGAATGCCGCGTTGTATTAATCCAAAAGTAATTTAAATGATAAGCGGCAAGCACTGAATTGTGCGTAAAAATAAAGCCCAGAGAGTCATCACGACTCTCTGGGCTTTTTAATAACTTAATTTAGCGTGTTTTATTACTCAACAGTAATGATACGCATACAGTTAGTTGAGCCTACGATGTCCATTACATCACCTTGAGTGATAATAACTTGGTCGCCTTTTACTAATAGACCTTTGTCTTTTAGTGCATTGATAGCGGCGTGTGTTGATGGTAAGCCAGAATCTGCACTTTCATCAAAGAACACTGGCGTAACACCACGGTAAAGTGTTGCACGGTTCAGTGTGCTTTCGTTACGTGATAATGCGAAGATTGGTAAACCAGAGCTTAGACGAGACATCATTAATGGTGTACGACCAGACTCAGTCAGCGTAATCATCGCAGTGATGCCTTCCATGTGGTTTGCTGCATACATAGTAGACATTGCAATCGTTTCTTCTGGCGTAGTGAAACGACGGTCTAAACGGTGGTTAGATACGTTCACTGTTGGTACTTTTTCAGCACCAATACAAACACTTGCCATTGAAGTTACGGTTTCAACAGGGAAGTCACCAGCCGCTGTTTCAGCAGAAAGCATTACCGCATCCGAGCCATCAAGTACGGCGTTAGCAACGTCCATCACTTCAGCACGAGTTGGCATTGGGCTTGTGATCATTGATTCCATCATTTGTGTTGCTGTGATAACCGTACGGTTAAGGCTACGAGCACGACGGATCAGTTGTTTTTGAACGCCGACTAATTCAGGATCGCCAATCTCAACACCTAGGTCACCACGAGCAACCATAACAACGTCAGAAGCCATGATGATGTCATCCATTGCTTCTTCTGTTGCTACTGTTTCTGCACGTTCTACTTTAGCGACTAATTTCGCTTCAAGGCCTGCGTCACGCGCTAAACGGCGAGCGTAGTTCATGTCTTCGCCATTACGTGGGAAAGAAACGGCTAGGTAATCTACTTTCATTGCAGCAGCTGTGATGATGTCTGCTTTGTCTTTGTCTGTTAGTGCTTCAGCTGAAAGACCGCCGCCTTGTTTGTTGATGCCTTTATTGTTTGATAAAGGACCCGCAACCGTTACTTCAGTGTGAACTTTATTGCCTTCAACGGCGGTAACTTTTAATTGAACACGACCGTCATCAAGAAGTAGAACGTCTCCCGCTACAACGTCACGTGGTAATTCTTTATAATCAAGGCCAACGCTTTCTTGGTTGCCTTCACCTTTTGGTAAGTCGCTGTCTAGGGTGAATTTATCACCAATAGTTAAGTGGATTTTACCGTCTTTAAACGTTGATACGCGAATTTTAGGACCTTGAAGGTCACCAAGGATTGCTACGTGAGTGCCTAGTCTTGCTGCGATTTCACGAACTTTTTTTGCACGTTCGATGTGGTCTTCTGCGCTACCGTGTGAAAAGTTCATACGAACAACGTTTGCACCAGCGACAATGATTTTTTCAAGATTGTTATCACGGTCAGTTGCAGGGCCAAGAGTACAAACGATTTTTGTTCTACGTAGTCTGTTAGACATATTATCTCCAAGAGGATGTTATTGTATTTACTTCATTATTAGATAAACATATATCGAGAATGATGACATTTCCATGATTCAAACAAGGAAATTGTAAAACTTTATCACGCAATCGCTAAATACTTGTGTGTTTGTATAGAAAGTCGCCAGTTTTTCTTAATACAGGTTTCAATACACAGTTCGGTAGCGCGTGGTTTCTGGCTAATCGGTTGCAATGCAATCGTTACATCAGTTAATAGATTAACACCATCCAATAGCGCTTCTAGCTGTTCTATGTCTTTAGTGGTGCCTACAGGGTGTTTGATTTCGTTGGCGCGCATTAGGGCTTCGTCTAATACTGGAAGCTTACCTTTCATATTTATTTTTGGTGACACGGTCACCCAAGTGTTATCTGAAGTAAGAATAGGATAGGTGCCACTGGTTTCAATTTGGCAGCGGTAACCGTTCTTTTCTAATTCTTCTGTTAATGAGGTGAGATCATACATACAAGGTTCACCACCGGTGATAACCATGTGTTTTGCGGTATACCCTTGTTGAACTAACATATCGATAATTTGTAACGCCGTTAATTCAGTCCAGCTTGGTGCGTCTTCAGTTTTGGCTAGAATGGTCGCTAGGTCTGTTTTATCGCTTAATTCCACATCCCATGTTTGTTTGGTATCACACCATGAGCAGCCCACGGGGCAACCTTGCAAACGTAAGAAAATAGAGGGTACACCTGTAAAAGTGCCTTCACCTTGAATGGTTTCAAATAACTCATTAATTTTAAATAACGCGGATGACATAATTATTTTACTCAAATAAAAAACTATAAAATTCGGTGGATGAAATACGGGTTAAAGTCGCATTTTCAGTAAATATTTCATAAACTTCGTGATTAAAGTCACGTAGGTTAACTCTTAAGCTTCACAATTACTTCGCAAAGTAAAAAAATGATTTATTGCTACATTTTTTTACTGGAGACACCCATGTACGTGGCACAGCCCGGACAGATTGATCACTTAAAACAAGTAAATGCAGGACGGGTTTATAAACTAATTGACCAACGTGGCCCTATCTCTCGAATCGAGCTCTCAAAAGAGAGTCATTTAGCGCCTGCAAGCATAACTAAAATTACGCGTGAACTGCTTGATGCACACCTTATCAAAGAAACGCAGGTACAAGAAGGAAATAGTCGCGGTCGTCCAGCGATTGGGTTGAAAGTTGATAATGAAGGGTGGCAATTCCTTTCACTTCGTTTAGGCCGCGGGTATTTAACCATTGCTTTGCACAGCTTAGGCGGTCAGCAAATCATTGAAGAAAAGCAGAACATCAAAGAAATAGAGCAAGATGAACTGTTAGCCAAATTGTTGACAGAAATTGAACGTTTTTTCCAAAAGCATGCTCGTATTCTTGGGCGAATTACCAGCATTGCTATCTCACTGCCTGGTTTAATTGTGTCGTCTCAAGGGCTAGTGATTCAGATGCCACATTATAATGTGAATAATCTCCCTCTTGGCCCTAAGATTTATGAAGCGACAGGTCTGCCTGTTTTTGTTGGTAATGACACCAGAAGTTGGGCCTTAGCTGAAAAACTCTTTGGTAATTCACAAGAATTTGATAATTCGATTCTTGTTTCTATACATCATGGGGTGGGTGCTGGAATCATTATGAATGGGGAGGTGCTGCAAGGTAGAACCGGTAATATCGGTGAAATGGGGCACATTCAAATTAACAAACTTGGGTTACGTTGTCACTGTGGTAACTCTGGGTGTTTAGAAACCATTGCTAGTGCAAAAGCATTGCGCGATCAAGTTCAAAACTTAATCAATAGTGGACACCAGACGTCATTGAAAAACAAAGTGATCACGATAGAGAATATTTGTTTAGCCGCGAACGAAGGTGATATCTTGGCGAAACAAGTGATCACTGAGCTTGGGCACAGTTTAGGTGAAGCGGTCGCCATTATGGTGAACTTATTTAATCCTGAAATTGTATTGATTGGTGGAGAAATTAACCTTTCTAAACACATTTTATATCCAGCAATCATGGATTGTATCCAGAATCAGGTTCTTCCTTTATATGCGAAAGATACACGATTAGAAGAAAGTCGATTTTACACTCAAGCGACGATGCCGGGTGCAGCCTTAGTGAAACAGGCAATGTTTGATGGCTCGTTATTAATGAGAGTGATTGAAGGGTAATTCTTAGCTCTATTTATTTTAACGAATAAGTTTAGTGGGTATAAACAAAAAAGAGCATCATTAGAATGCTCTTTTTTTGTATTAAGATTGTTGTTATCGATAACGGGCTATGCGTTTAAAAAGGCAATAAACGTATCGATATCATCTTTTGAAATGTCTTTATGTGTCACAAAACGGATAGGGTTACCCGCAGAGATTAAGATATCTTGCTGTTGAGCTTTTTGTTCAATGTGGTGTATATCAACGTTCGCGTCTAATTTTGCAAATACGATATTTGTTTGAATATGTTCAACATTGACAGAAAAACCATCCACGGTATTCAATTGTTCAGCAAGGTATTTTGCGTTGCTGTGGTCTATAGCTAACTGAGGAACTTGCTCAGTTAACGCCAATTTACCTGCGGCGGCAAGGATACCGGCTTGACGCATGCCACCACCTAGCATTTTTCTAATGCGGCGTGCTTTCTGGATATACTCTTTCGGGCCTAACAATAAAGAACCAATGGGTGCAGATAACCCTTTTGATAAACAGATAGTCATGCTATCAAAATGCTGTGCGATCTCTTTAATATCAACATTAAGTGCTGTTGCTGCGTTATAAACACGAGCGCCGTCTAAGTGAAGCGCTAAATTATGCTTATTAACAAACTCACGAGCTTGAGCAAGATAAGACAATGGCAACACTTTCCCATTAATTGTATTTTCAAGACTTAACAATTTTGTACGAGCAAAATGAAAATCATCGGCTTTAATCGCGGCTGCTAGTTTTGTAAAACACAACGAGCCGTCTGGATTATTCTCAATCGGTTGAGGTTGGATTGAACCTAAAACCGCCGCTCCGCCAGCTTCGTATTTGTAGTTATGCGCTTGTTGCCCACATAAATACTCATCACCACGTTCACAATGCGCCATTAAGCCGAGCAAATTAGCTTGAGTACCTGAAGAGGTAAATAATGCCGCTTCAAATCCATGACGCTCTGCGGTCCATTGTTCTAACTCATTTACAGTCGGATCATCACCATAAACGTCATCACCAACAAGGGCATTAGCCATTGCATCACGCATAGCTTGAGTTGGGCGGGTTACAGTGTCAGAGCGAAAATCAATCATGTTTCTTCCTTGCTTACCATTTATTACTAGAGAGGATTTCTTGCCATTATTATATATTTCAACAACGCTATAATAGTGTTTATAAATGTAACAATCCATCACTAAAAATACACGTATTGGAATTTAATGTCATAATCGTTAATTCGATTCAACGAAAATAAACCTCATTTTCACATCCTTCCCATGATCAAATAACAACGGTTAAGCATTATTATTAACGAATAAAAAGGTCATAAATTGGGAAATACGACTAATTAGGTAGTTAAAATGATTGTTTATCAAACAATTATGTAAATATGTAACTATAACCACTATTGAAATTACATTATACTCAAGATAAATGTGATATCTGAAATGTAAGGGAATGTAATGCAAGGTACCTCAATTAAAACCAGTGCAGAACGCGCATTGTTGTCTGAGCGAATTCAAAAACTGACGACGGCATTGTCTGATGGCGTCTATGAGCGTGAAGATACAATGCGTCTCTGTTTGCTTGCCGCGCTCTCTGGTGAAAGTGTCTTCTTACTTGGCCCTCCGGGTATTGCAAAAAGTTTAATTGCGAAACGTTTAATAAAAGCATTTGATAACAGTCGTTACTTTGAATATTTAATGACGCGCTTTTCAACACCAGAAGAAGTTTTTGGACCGTTGTCTATCCAAGAATTGAAAGACAACGGTAAATACGTGCGCTTAACTGATGGTTACCTTCCTGATGCCCAAGTGGTTTTTCTCGATGAAATTTGGAAAGCGGGACCAGCAATATTAAACACGCTGCTTACCGTAGTGAATGAAAAAACGTTTAAAAACGGCAATGAAATCCTTCCTGTCCCCATGCGATTACTGATATCTGCATCCAATGAATTACCAGACGAAGACAGTGGCTTAGATGCGCTATATGACCGAATGCTGGTTCGTGTTTTCGTTAATCGCATTCAAAATAAAAACAACTTTAAATCCATGTTAATGACGGGCACGATTCAGGAAACTGAAATTGATCCTAGCCTTGTTGTGACTGATGCTGAATATCATCAATGGCAAAAAGACTTGGATGGATTGGCATTGACCGATTCTGTGTTTGAAAAGCTGTTTGAATTAAAGAATATGATTGATTTGCAATCTGGTGATGGATTGTATGTTTCCGATCGTCGTTGGAAAAAATCAGTAAAATTGCTTAAAGCAGCGGCTTTCTTTAGTGGCCGTAATGAAATTAATCCAATGGATTTGTTATTGCTTCAAGATTGCTTGTGGACAACTCCAGCAAACCGCGAAGAAGTCAGAGAAACCATTCGACGTTTCGCGTCTGAAAAAGCTTTTGAGCAACAAGACGTATCAATGAATATTGAGATGATTCAAGCTGATATAGCGGACATGGAAGCCGCGGTATTGGTGAAACAAGGCATCGAATTACATATTGAAAGTGGTGGAAATCGTCTCATTAAGAAAGAGAGCTACGAGTTTAATTTTTCAAAAGGTAAGCGTTATAGTGTAGGCAATGCCCATCAATTAATTAAATTAGTAATGTTACAGTCTAATATGTCTGTATCTGAAGGTGAAAAAGGCGACAGTCGTTGGGTGTATGTGAATCCTGATGAGATAGCAAAACAAATGAAAGAGGGGCAAGCCGAGGTTTATGGTTATGTTAACCAAAATCCAAGCTTGTGCATGCTGCACTTTGAATTGGATGCGGATTCTCGTCTTGTCATTAAAGACATTGCAAATCGTTCCGTACTCGTTGGTATGGTTGGTCATAATAATCCAACAGACGCTCAATTTACTCAATGGGTAGAGCAAGTTGAAGAGAACAAGAAAAAACTAAACGAAGCGGATCATCAATTGCGTATGAGCCGAACTCAATTCCATGCTGCTTTACCTCATAACTTCATAGAAGAGAGTTTGCCATCAGTGATTGAAAACAGCTTACAGTTGTTGTCTCAGCGAATTGAAGGGTGTAAAACTCAATTTGAAAACGCGAGTCGTCGTATGTTGAAATTCAGTGATTATTACTCTTAACGTGTATTCGTAGGTATAAGGAAATTTATGTTAGGTGTTGATGCGTTAAATTTGGTGATGATGGTTGCGGAATCTGGGATGATTGATTCATCCATAACAGAGATATTGTCACGCCCACAATTTTTGACGGCAGCAAAATCAAACCCCAACATCAAACCGACCATTAAGAATCACATTCTTAAGTGGAGTAGTCGTGTTAAACATAAGATGACTAAAGTGTGTGAAACGGAACGGATTCAAGATGAACTCGCTTTATATCAAGAAGTGATTTATTGGAGTGAATCTGAGTTTTACACGAATGTTGATGATGTCGTCGCTAAGTTGAGATGGCATTCTGCATTTTACGTAGAAGCAAAAGAGTTAGTAAATAATAACAAAGGGTTAATGAATCCTATGTTTCCACGATTCTTTTGCGAACGGTGGTATCAAAGTTTATCTGACTCGATCAAAAAAGCACAAATAACCGAATTAAAAGAAGACAAAGAAAAGCTACTGGCTGATTTGTATCAACGGATAGAAACGTTAAAAACAATGGAGTCAGTCACTGCGGAAGGTGACGATACTCAAATTGGAAAATTATGGGACATGGCTTCGGCTAAGTTAACCAAATCCAATGTTGATATCATGAAGCTACACGCGCGTTTTTTGAAAAAGAATAAAGGATTGCAAGACATCGCCTCTAAACTTGGTCGAATGGCCAACGATGTTCAGGATCCTAATCTTTCACAAGGAATGGCTGAAGAAGTTAAAGTCATTGAAGAGAAAAGTGATTTTGTTACCGACGATATTGTTGGAATAAAAGAAGGCGATGATTTAAGTCGTTTACTTCCTAACGAGACTTTGTTTTTATCTCATCCCGAATTAGAAGTTATCTTTTATCAACATCTCGTTGATAAGCGGTTAATGAATTATCGAATGGAAGGGGCGGATCGAAAGCTTCGGAAAATAACCACACAATCGAGAGCTTCTGGTGATGTGATGGTAGATAAAGGCCCTTTTGTTGTTTGTGTTGATGCCTCAGGCTCGATGAGCGGATTTCCTGAACAATGTGCAAAAGCACTGGCTTATGGGTTAATGCAGATAGCGTTAGCGGAAGGACGAGATTGCTATGTTATTTTGTTTTCTACGCAACAAATTACTTATGAGTTAAGTAAACAAGACGGACTGAAAGAAGTTGCTGATTTTTTATCGTATCAATTTCATGGGGGAACGGATCTTGAACCCGTATTAGAGCAGTCTATAGAGCTTATGCGGGGTGATAAATATAAGAATGCGGATTTAGTGGTTTTATCTGACTTTATTGCACCTACGCACTCTGAGCGCATTGATGGAATGGTCGAGGAGTTAAAGAAGCATCAAAATCGTTTTCATGCGGTATGCTTGTCTAAATATGGTAATCCAGCATTAATGGAGATGTTTGATCACACATGGTCATATCATCCATCAATGCTAGGCAGGTTAACGCAAATCCGATAATGGAGGCGTTATTCTTCGTCTTTTACAAAACTCACTTTACTAAAACCTAATTTAGCAAAATAGCTGTAACGAAAATCTTTTACTGCACCTGCATCACATGATGCCATTTCTACTTGCTTTAGCATGGTATCAAATTTAGAGATATCAATACCTTCAGCCGCCGCTGCTGCTTCAAATGGACCGTGAAATTCACGGAACGAAAAAGGGATCTCTTTCGTTTTTGATTTATAAGTATAACGAACAGTACGAGCCATTATTATTCCTCAATAAAAGGATGGATAGTCTCCATCCTTATCAATAATTACTTTTTGAAGATTTCAGCTAGTTCACGTTTCATGATTGGATCACGACGTGCTTTCTTAATTTGCTTCGTTAAGTCTTTAACACAGTTGTGTAACACTTGGTCAAGCAGTTGAGAGCGGTATTCCGCTTTTGCATCATCATCCATGTTTTCTGGCAAATCGATTGTTTCGAATTCTGCCATGAAATCATAACCAGCGTAGCTTTGGCTTAAAGAAACTAGTGCGTGAAATTGCTCAAAGTTGTCCAGTACGCGTTGAGCACTTACTGGCATGCCATCCCAAGATTCACGAACCGCAATTTCAGCTACTTCGTGTACAGAAACAAGCATGTGCCACATTTCTTCAGGAACGCTTTCAAACTCAATAACTTTTTTAAGTTCTGGTGAGATCGTTTCTAGATCAATTGCTTCTTTTTGTGTATTTTCAACTTCAGACATAGGGATTTCTCGTCATATAAAAGAGAAATGGTAACCAGACCAGAAAAAATGTCAATTCTATTAATCGCATGAATGAAAATTAAGGTATAAATTGGTTTATTTTGAGTCAATAAGACGGAACAAAGCTCACATTACTCATGTAAATCCCTATATTTTAGCTAAAGATGTTATTGGTTTTGTCGATAAGGTATCTAAGAATCCATATTATTCAGGTAACCCATGTTAAGAGTTCTATCGTTATGTTTTTCCGTTCTATTGGTTGGCTGTACGTCTTATAGTAATAACTTATTAGATACGGCGCCAAAAACGAAAGAAGATGCACCATATCCTACGTTTGAAGATCCATATGTTGAGTCTCAAGAAAAGGTGATTGATGTTGTGGATAGTAAGGAAGTGACTTCTGCACTTACGGGGCCAAATGGTGAGCTTAAAGATGATGATATGCGAAAGGTTGCAGAGCAACTGACTCAAATGGGGATCGTGTATCATGAAATGAGTGATGACCAACTCGTTATTACGATTCAAGAAAAAGTGCATTTTGCATCAGCACAAGCCACATTGACACCACTAGCAACCTCATTGTTAAATCAACTTATTTCGGTAATGGCAACAAAACCTGAATTGGCTTTGGTTTTAGATGGGCATACTGACATCAGTGGTAACGCGATAAAAAACCAGAATTTATCAGAAAAACGCTCAAATGAAGTGCGTCGTTATTTACTTGATAACAATCTTAATGCGAGTCAGCTTTATTCTCGTGGTTTTGGTGAATATTTACCTTTGTGTGATAACGAAACCACGCTAGGCCGTAAATGTAACCGTCGAGTAGAAATTACCGTATTAAAAATGCATTGGTAACACAGTGAGTGAATTCTCTTTATTAAAAGGAGAATTCACTCAACTATTTTATTCTACGGGTACGATAGGCTGTTCTTGGTAAGCTTTTGTTCCCCACAATGGTACCGTTGAGAGGCTGTGTTTGTAACTGCCAGACGTTTCTTTTGTTGAATAAGATAAATACATGATGGTTTGTGATTTTTCATCAAAAATACGACGAATCTTTAATGTTTTGAATAAGATACTTTTTGATTTTTTGAAAACGACTTCACCAGATTTAGAACGGTCAATATTAACCATCATATCTGGTGTTATTTCTCCAGTTTGGCGACAAGAGATAGACATGTCACTTGGGTCTGCGAAATCAAGATCGGCTTCTACGTTTGCAATATGACAGGTAACGCCTGGAATTTCAGGGTCTGTTAATACGCTAAGTTTGATGTCTTTTGTTGTAAATAAACCAAGAGAAACATCACCGACTTCATTATTATCACAACCAGAAAGTGTTAAAGTGATAACACCAAGCAGAAGGGCCTTCTTAAACATAATAGATTCCTAAATTGAGCAATATGAACACTTTAGCATAGGAATCTAAAAAAGTGCTTTTGTATTAAAAAACAATTTTTCTTTTATTACATGTTGTAAAGTGAACTTGAGTTTATTTTATAGTATGAATTTGTGAGTATTTATCATGAAAAAACAAATGTTTGCGGCCATTATTATCGCATTAGTATTAGGTGGTTGCAGCTCAGGAGCACAACCAAAAATGTGCGTGCCTGATTTTTGCAATATCTGGGGTCAGTGATCTAACGCTATTGTCTATAATTGTGGTGGTAGATAAAGCGTCATCACATAAGATTCAACGTATCTATTTATTATAATTAAGCTATAATCGTTAAGTTCAAGATATTGTTAGGATTCTATAATGAAAGTATGTGGCGTTGAGCTAAAAGGTAGTGAAGCAATTATTTGTTTAATCAACTCATCAGATGGCATGATTGATTTGCCTGATTGTCGAGTATCTAAGTTTGATTTTACTGATCCATCAAAAGCTGAATCAATTCGTGATTTTCAGTTTAAGTTTAAAAAATTGATGGAAGATTACCAAGTTGATACTGTGGTAATCAAAGAACGCTTAATGAAAGGTAAGTTTGCTGGTGGTGCTATTGGTTTTAAACTGGAAGCAGCTATTCAGTTAATTGATACAGTTGAAGTTGAAATGCTTTCTGCTGCTGATCAAAAAGCAAGCTTAAAACGTTTTCCTGAAATGGTTCGCGTGAAAGAAATTGGTTTAAAAGGTTATCAACAAGAAGCTTATGAAACAGGCTTTGCGTTCTTGAATTTTTAATTGATAGAGGGATGGCTTAGCCATCCTTTTTTATTTGTAGGTTCCAAAATGATCAATAATGAAGCATTTTATAAAAATAAAATGGATTGGCTAAGCAGTCAAGTGGACGTGGAATTTCCTACGCCAGAAAGTATTAAAGGAAGAGACGTTTATTTATCTCAATCACTAACCGAGCAGCTTACTTTTACTCCGGATGCCGGATTAATTAGCGATACGGTTACTGTATTACAAGTAACTGAACACCGATTGACGATTCGCTGGGCAATGACGGTAGCAAGTCAGTGGGAAAATACTTACGACGATGTTCTCGAGTTTTTGACTCAAGTCGATGTTTCTGATGAGTATCAATTATTTGTTGCTTTAGATGGAATGAAACCTGTTGCAGCCTGTATATCACAAATCATTGATGGAACAATGTATGTTTCTGATGTTGTGGTTAATGGGGATAGCATTAATGAAAACGGATTTATTAGCGCAGTTATGGAACAACAATCTAGCCTTTCTGGGTCTAAGTTTACTTCATGTGTGAAGCTATAAACTTAGTTATTGTTTTCTTATGTTGAGCTCCGTAGAAATAATATGTTCCGTTCTCTTTATTTTCTAGTCACTATTATTTTGTGTTTGTGCAATCCTGCGATAGCACACTCGCAGAATGATTTGAATAAAAAGCCAATCAATATCCTCGTTCTTCATTCTTACAGTCCTTCTTATGAATGGACTGAGAAAATAGAAGAGGGAATTAAGAACGCGACAGCAACCTCTGAGCGAAACATTCGTTTATCTATAGAATACATGGATTCAAAGCGTATTGATGGCAGTAAATATACGTCACAGTACGAGAGTTACCTTAACGGTAAATATAATACTCACTATTTTGATGCGATCATTGTGTCAGACGATAATGCGCTTAATTTTTTA
The DNA here is from genome assembly GCF_963890165.1 of Aliivibrio sp. SR45-2. Classification (NCBI taxonomy): domain Bacteria; kingdom Pseudomonadati; phylum Pseudomonadota; class Gammaproteobacteria; order Vibrionales; family Vibrionaceae; genus Aliivibrio; species Aliivibrio sp. SR45-2. The sequence continues at coordinate 29,566 of NZ_CAWPRC010000165.1, forward strand.
ATTCGCTATGGCGACCATTTATTCCCTTCAATCCCTATCATTGCGGTAGGTATTAATAACCTGTCTGTTAATTTATCGACCATAGAGCACCGTACCACGGTATTTTATGAAAAAGATCACATTACTAAAAACCTAGAATTGGCTCAAAAACTTTATCCTAATTTAAAAACGGTCTATTTATTAAGTGATAATAGCTTAACGTCACAGCTTATTCGTCGACGCTTTATTGAAGAAGCCGTTGCATTTAAAGGCCTGAATATTAAGGTTGTGAGTCATCAAAGTTTAGCTGATGCCGCTAAGTTATTATCTGAAGCGAGTTCTGATTCAGTCGCGTTTCTAACGCACTATAATACAGAGTTAAGTGATGGGCATTATTACGACTATAATACAGTTGCTTCTAAATTATCCCAAGACAGTCAAATCCCTATTTTCGTATTTTGGGAGCACTACCTTGGACATGGTGTACTAGGTGGTTACGTTAATCGATCTTATGCATTGGGAGTTCAGTCGGTAATAAGCCTTACAAAAAAGTTAAACTTTACGATTAATAAACAGATTGCTGGTTTCCCTAAGGCTTGGGAAGGGTATGTATTCGATAACCAAGTTATTAACCAGTTTAATATTAGTAAAAGCACACTCCCTTATACGTCAGTTATCGTAAACGAACCCCATTCTTATTTTTATGAGAATCGAAATATCATTACCGTCACATTGTTACTTATCGCTATGTTGCTTGGGATAATTATTACTCAATCAATTGCTATTCGTCGTAAAAAAGAATTAAGTGAAAATAAGTCCCATATTCTTGCCTTGCAAAAAAGAACATTAAACGTTCAAAAAGAAATGATTGAAGTCTTGGGAGAGGCGATTGAAACTCGCTCTGGAGAAACTGGGAATCATGTTCGTCGAGTTGCGAAAATGTCATCTTTACTCGGTAAAATTTATGGTTTACCAAAGAATGAATACCGGCTACTTGAAGTTATTAGTCCGATGCATGATGTTGGAAAAATTGGGATATCGGAATCCATTTTAGATAAACCAAGTAAATTGACCCCTGCTGAACGTATTGTCGTAGAAACACATACTGAAATTGGGTATAAATTATTAATGTCTGGTGATGGTGAGATCATGCATTCTGCCGCTAGAATTGCATTAGAACATCATGAACACTGGGATGGAAAGGGATACCCAAACCAAATTGTAGGAGAAGAAATTCATATTTTTGCTCGTATTACTGCAATTACCGATGTGTTTGACGCGTTAATGAGTAAACGATGTTACAAAGACGCTTGGCCATTAGATAAGGTCATTACTTTATTTAATGAAGAATGCGGAAAGCAATTTGATCCTCGATTATGTCAGATGTTTTTGCAAGAAATAGAACAGTTTATTGCAATTAGAAGGGAATACCCAGATTGATATGAGCCTATAGATAATGCTGTTATTTATTGAATACAATAAAAAGCCATAAATAGATTGTTCATCATACTTAGGGCTTTCCTGTATTTGGTGATTCTACAAGATTAGAAAATCAAGTGAGCCATACCTGCGATAACGGGTAAAGTAATTAATGTACGTAGAATGAAGATTGCAAATAACTCAAAGATATTTACTGGGATTTTACTACCAAGTAGTAGAGCACCAACTTCAGACATGTAGATTAATTGTGTTACTGACATTGCTGCAATAACAAAACGAGTCATTTCACTGTCAATCGATGCTGCAAGGATTGAAGGAATAAACATATCAGCAAAACCAACAACAATCGTTTGAGAGGCTTCAACTGCTTCTGGAACACCAAGTAACTCTAAGAATGGAATAAAAGGTTGGCCTAGTGTTGTAAATACAGATGTGTATTCAGCAATAACTAAAGCAATGGTACCAAGTGCCATTACAACAGGAAGTACACCAAAGACCATATCTACTGCGTTTTTAACGCCTTCACCAAATACGCTCTTAATTGAAGTGACTTTTGCTGCTTTTTTCATTGCTTGTTCAAGACCCCAAGAGAAAGTGGTGTAACCTTCAGGGATAACTTCAGCATCGGCATCACGTTCAGTACCATCAATAAACAAATCTTTCTTGTAGCTAAGAGGTGGTAAACGAGGAATGATGATTGCAGCAACAACACCCGCTAAACAAACCGTTAAGTAAAATGGTAAGAAGTAGCTTTCTAGTTCAACTTGAGCAATCACAACTAAACTAAAAGTAATCGATACTGCAGAGAAAGTGGTACCGACAACGGCCGCTTCACGTTGTGTATAAAATTTACCTTCGTACTGCTTGCTCGTTAGTAAGATACCAACAGAGCCATCACCTAACCATGAAGCCATACAGTCAATTGCTGAACGACCCGGTAAGTTAAATACTGGGCGCATTACTTTGCTAAGTAGGGCGCCAAATAGTTCTAATAAACCAAAGTTTAGTAATAGAGGAAGTAATAAGCCTGCAAAGATAAATACAGAAAATAGAACAGGGAGAAGATCGTTAAGAACTAAGCCACCCGTGTTTGGTTCCCAAATAACTTCTGGTCCAAATTGAAAGTAAACCATTGCAGCGGCAATACCACCAACTAGGCGTACCACAAACCAAAGTGGGCTTGGATTAAGTAAGCCAAATAAAAATGCGTTGTTTGCGATAACTTTAGGTTTAACTATTTTAGCTAAAATAGTAATGACAGACATAAACATAATGATACCAGTAACGATTGCTACTAGGTGCTCACCAAATAATACCTGGATTGATTTTGCTAAAACAGCAACAGGGATGGTAATAGAACCATTATAAGTGATCGGAGCCATAAACAGGATCAGACCAATTAATGATGGGATAAGGAACATCAGAAGATTCTTCTTTTTGCTCATAGGGGTAATCTCACTTGAATTTTGCATAAATCTCTCAAATTACTACTAGTTAATAAAAAGCTAATCCTTAGCATTATTATTCACTAAACTTCCGTATTCATTCAGTAAAGTGGAGATTACACTGTTTTTTTTAAAAGTGGAATAGTATTCATTAAAAAAAAGTAATTATTCACTTCTATACAGGGGATATGAATATTAGAAGGGCGATTATAGAGTGATTTTGTTTGTTATGATGAAAAAATGAAGTGATAAATACTAAAAAACCCCCAGTAAAGGAGGCTTTTTATTGAATCATGTTCTATTTGAACTCAGCAACACGCATTCTGTTCAATACGGCCATCACTTCAATGACTCGTGGCTTCGCTAGATCACCATGTTTTGGCATGATTTCGTGCCAATTGTCATGCAGCTGTTGAGCGATAAACTCAACTGGGTTTAATTCCCAACCTTGATCTTGC
>NZ_CAWPRC010000166.1:0-32679 GCF_963890165.1 Aliivibrio sp. SR45-2
ATGCTTATTACGTTCAGGCTCAGAATCTAGTTTAAATGTACGAACATTACGCCCGGTTAATAGTTTATAACGAGTCGTTACAGATGAATTTGCTCCAATATCACTGGGTGGTGCAAGGTGCATATAGAGAGAATAAAAATAAAAATCATCTTCTTTTTTTTGATCTGGGTTTTTGGCTGTATGCTCAATTAATACAAAATTATTACTAAAAGATAATTCTTGTTCTTGATAAACACTGATTTGGTAGTCAGGGTTTATTCTATATGCCACGATTTTACCACTCAACATCGCTTGAATTGGACGAAGCCCTTTACCGTAAGGAAGTATTTTTGACGTTAAGTGAACACCGCTGTGCCAGCCATGGCCTTGACTTAAAATGTAGCGACCACTTTTCACTTCTTTGAAGAGTTGTTTGAAATCACTCAGGGTATGAAATTCTTCACCGTTACGCTGTGTGATTGGAAATACTGCGTCCATTTTTAATTACCTTAATCAGAGAAAACGTCGTCGAAAATAACAATGGGAGGTCGATGTAAGTTACTGGTTTTTGTATATACAACAGTATTAATTTCACCGGAATTAGTTGTAAACCCACTTTTTCCTGTGATAGTGACAATAGAGCCTGTTGCCATCGAAGCGATAGAAATAAGTTTTTCGTTAGTTTTTCCTAAGATGAGATTAAAGATATTAGGAAGCGAACGAGATAATACTTTTAGACCATCCCTGTATTTTTTTACACCTTCTTCAATACCGGAGAAAGAGTGCGTTTGGGCTTGAAGTAATATGTATTCTAATCGGCTATCTAATGCAGCGACTACATCATCAATATGAGAGCAAAGTTGATTGTTAATGACACTCCATGGCATTGCTTGTAGGTATTGAATCGTATTGCCAGTGCCTAACGATCGTAATTGAGCAAGTAGTTCTGCGGGTGGTTCTGTAATGTCTGCCTGGAATAAAATACGAATAATGTTACCGTTCTCATGAACTTGTTCTAATAATAGTTCGAGTAATTGGTCGTATTTTTCAAGAGTTTCGCGATCTTCTTGGATATGAAAAAGAGCAGAAATAAAGGCATTAGCAAAATCTTTTGAATGATTGCGACTAATGGCGTGAGGAGATAAAATACGGCTTTGCTCAAATACCATATCTTTGAAGTCATCATCTGTAAAAGAAGGCGAAATTAAAACTCCCCAATCACTATGTACACCGATTTTCCTATCCCAAAAAGGGGATCTTCGTCCTGAAACAAAGGTACAAAAATTAGGGGTGTCTTCATAGGTTTCTGTTGGTTGGTTTATTGATAAGGTTTGGTTGGGTACATACGTATTTTTGCTTTCTTTTAAAATAAGTAAGCATTCAACTGGCGCTAAATCACTACAGGATGCTTTTCCGTTTGCATCTAGCTCTCCACTCGCAATCACACTTCCTGCCGCACTTTTTATTTCAAAGGGTGCATTGGCATAGGCTTCTCCATTAGGGTACTTACAAGTCACATCAACCGTATAAGTCCCTTCTTCTTCAGCCGTTACCGACACGGATGGGTTCTGAGCACCACCTAAACACATGGTGTTGGCTTTATTCATTGTCATTTGGTCTGATAAGCGGCAAACGCCTTTACCTTCAAATTTTACGGTAGGAGAGGCAGAGATAAACTCGGCTTCTGCTTCAATCGTGCCAGACGCAACGCCTTTTTTATCACCACCGGCATCACCGGTACTTTTTGAGAAGGTACTGCCTTTAATGCCGACAGGGTTACCGCCATCCATTGTGATCGTGGTTGTGCCTTTGGCCAAGTCAGCGGCTTTGGCGTTATTGCCATAAGGGATAGGCACAATGGGTTTACCTACTTTAGTGAGGCACACATCGGGTAGGGTTGCGTTTGCTTCCCCTCCAGAGCCTTGGTGAATAACACTCAGTCCATTTGCTGCAACAGTTACGCCCATAATTGAATTACCTTACCTGTAAAATTTAAGAGACAAAATCCCTGTGTCATTTATTGATAAATTGACAGTAGTTTTTGAAAACGTACGTCAATAACGAGGTACGTTGCTGCATATAACGCCGCAAAAAGTACCGCGCTTACCCCAAGAATGAGTTTTGGGGGTAATACACGTTTTAATGGTTTTTTTAAATATTTGGATTTTACATCCACTAAAGCGACTTTTTCTTGCTCTGCAAGGCGCTCATCACGGACAAGGCGATAAATCGTATTGCCAATTTCAGCAAGACTTTCTGCCCCTCGTTCTGCGCGGCCGTATTTGCCTTTAAAGCCGAGTTGCAGCAATAAATACAAAAACTCAATCACGTGGCGGTATTTTTTTGGATCGGCTTTTAATCGCTCTAGAATCACAAAAAACTTATCACCCCCGGAGGTTTCATTATGAAACTCAGACAACAGACTGTTTTGGCTCCAGTTACTGTTTGCTCCCCATTCTTGTCGGCATACGGATTCATCCATCGCGGCACACAAGCAATAACGAATAACCAAAATAGAAGCGCGATCCACTTCCATTTCATTAAGCATGCGTTCGCCTTTGCGAATTTCACGAGCGACTTGCTCACGAAAGGGCATTGGGTCATCAAGCCAAGGAATAGACGACATGCAAGATAAACTCGCAATCAACCACGTAAATTGGTCAACTAATGGGTTTATTCCCATTGATGTTATGGTCAATTCACTGACTGAAATATTCCGAGATAAATCAGGGGCGGGCATTACCTCCATCGGTTTGCCCGGCTCTGGTTGAAAGAGTACGACGGTTACATCGTCTTCGGCGTAACTCATAATCTAACGGCCCAGAGTTGCAATGATAGGTTCGCAAAGTCACCCGCCACATGAACAGCAATGGCGGCCGCTTTGTTTAGTGCAGCCCATTCATCACTGGCTTTGTCTAATTCAAAGTAGGTGTAGCCAGCGTGATAAGGCAGAGCACGAGGCACGACTGGCATTGGTTTGATACGAATACCAGGCAATTGCAGATTGATAAGCTCACGAATGTTATCAATTGAGCCAATCTTAGTTTGAGAGACAAATTGAGTATGAAGAATATCGAGAGTCACATCGGCTTTCACGGCTAAGATAAAGGTCGTCGCGTCTACAATGCTCCTGTCTGCAATCGGAGCAACACGTATACCATAACCTTGCTCTTTGAGAGTGAGAGGGATAGCGCGTTGTTCTGACATCACACTCAAGGTCATTTTTGAGTTATTGAGTATGGTTGATAAACAACTGGTTAAATTTCCGTGGTTATAAGGAACGAATTCTTGTGGTCGACGAGATGCCGAGCATAATGTGGCCAGTTCGCCTTCGGCTTGCAATAATACACGGTAAAAGCTTTCGGGATGGACACCTTCAATATTCGAAAAGTGCCAGAACAAAGGTTCATAACGATTCAAGGCTTGTAAAAGCATAAAGTCAGAAACCGAAGACACGCCTTGCTGATCAACAACGCCTAAACGTTGAACAATGGATTCAGCACGATGGCGAAGCATTGATGCAAACTCGGTAGTAAATTTTTTGAGTACGTTTGATGCATTTATATCAATACAAGTAGGGATGTATGACTTGTCTAGAATAATACTGCCATCGGGTTTTACTTCTGAAATTTTCAAAATAGGGATCGAAGTGTAAGCACTCTTATCTTCATCTTCGTACATTAAACAAAAGTTAAGCTTACCAATGGTGATGTTAGCGATTTCTTCACTGTCATAACAGGCATCAACGGCATCTTGAGTGTGCATTGTGTAACGCGCACCATCTTTACTTGTACCAAATAGCTCTGAGCGTTCAGATGGAAGAGGACAGCACAAATATAAGACTTTATTTGCAATAGAAGCATCGACGTCTTTTACTTCAGGTAATGACGCGTGCAATGGCAAATCAAAAGGAGTGCGATCTTGCAAGATCCCTTCAGCGTGAGTGATGCCGATTTTACCTAACGCCAATAGTTCCGTATTGATTTCAATGCGTTTTATTCCCCAATGAAGAGGAGATTCAAACCCACTTAGCATTCCACTTTGTCTGCCTTGATAGCGATCTAATTGCTGGAAATGTTGCGGTTTCATGAACATTCCATCTTGCCACACGACAGGGTTATATAATGACATTGTTGATATCCTTAAAAATATGTTTGTTCAATACCGCGAGTATTGTTTGACGATAGTTCGCTGTCTTTTAGTGACAATTTAAGAAAATATTCACTTTTCTCTTCAATCAGTTCTACTTTGCGCCACGAGGATCCATTAATGTCTCGAAAGGCAACAGAGAAGCCAATGGCTCGTGTTTCAGGATCAAGCACCAAGGTTTCGTGAATGACATCGCCTGGCTGTATTTGGTATTCGTAGCGTTTGATGTATTCATCGCCAAGAGAGGCTTTGTCATTCTCAAAGAGAGCAAAAAAGTCGAGATTACGAAATAGCACAGGGGAGTTCAGTTCGTGGATTCGAAGGATCACAGGAGATGATTGACCTCCTTCTCGAACATTGAGAATACTGTCTGCCGTAATAATCAATTCTATTGATGAGGTTTCAGGAGTGATCCCTGTCGATTCCTTAAATTGATCCCACATGGTGCAACCAGAAAGAAGTAAAATAAGGGTGAGTGTGAGTATATTTCGCATGTTAAGCCTTAGCATTTTTGCTGTATTGCTCTTTGATTTTCTGCTGAAGTGCAGTGCCTGAGATATCTACTTTTTCGGTGTTGTTTTTATGATAGAAATCGATGTATTCCTTCCATAATTTTCGTTTTGGCATAAAGCGAGATTGCGAACTTAGGTTGTTAGAAAATACTCGGGGATCAAAAGCTTGAATTTGTTGATTCACAATCTCATTGGTTGCTTGAGACATTTTTATTTTATGAGAATCAAGTTCATCTAAGATCTGTTCAATTAATTCATTTGGGGACAGTAATTGCTGTTGATTAAGAGACAACATTAATTCCACTATATTGGTGAGTGGAGTGTCTTGCTCTGTGTCTTTAATTGCTTTTATTTCGCTTAAATCTTTCTGTAAATCATTAATACAAAGACGTAGACATGTCCCCATTTGTTGGAAAAAATGCGTGTCAATATTATTGAACTGAGCCTCAGATATCCCCAATCCTTTAAAAAATGCATCTTTAAAATGATCATTGGATGAGTTGGTATTTATTTGAGGAACCATCGCGTGTTGAGATGGCTCTATTCCTGAATAGTAGGCTGGTTCTGATTTTTTCTCCGCAGGCTCTTGGGGAGCAGATGCGTGTTGTGTCTGTATGGTTTGTGTGACTTCTTCCCAAGATTGTTGAGTCGGTGCTGCTTGTACTGTTTGAGGTGCAGAGTCGGGCGCATTAAAGACCGTTTCTGGAGTCAGTTGCTCCATTGGTTTTGGCTCTGCAGATAAATCAGAAGACAACCAATCTTCAGGGATCATATTAGGCATATGAAACTCAGAATGCACACTGTCACTGTCATCAAGTAATTGGCGTGATGGGGCGTATTCAGGCACATGATGTTGCGCTTTTTCTTCGTGCTCACTCAGTAAAAAATCATCATCATCTTTGAGTGTGAAGTTTAAGTGCGTCACTGGATCTTGAGTATCGATATCGTCTTGTCGAGTTTCGATAAATAAGTCTTCGACGGATCCCGTTTGGTTCGCTGTCACGTCTTTGTATTCTGCTAAATTAAGCAGTGGGTCGGTTGAATCTGATTCAGTGGTGATATCCGCCGCAATATTCACGGTGTTCGATAATTTTTCGAGCCCAACAGAAACTTCATAACGGCCAAGAACAATGTTGTCACCATCATACAAAGAGATGGGTTGGTTTTTTAATAATTTATTGCCATTAACCAAGGTTCCATTCGTGCTGACATCACTTAAATAATAAGTGTCACCATAAACACTGATTAAGCAATGAGAGCCTGAAATGAATCGATTATGATCAATTAAACTCAAGGTGTTACTTGGATTACGACCTAAAGAACCGCCACTTTCTGGCATTTCGATGTGCTTACCACCCGTGTATTCTTCCGGTGATTTTGTAATGTACAGCGTCAGTTGATTTAAATTCACTTTCGCCCCTTAAAATAGCAGTGATACGGAGAGCTCTATACCACCCAAACCGTCGTTATAAAGAGGTTGGATGTACGATGCTTGAGGAATAATTTGTAGATGAGCGTCAGGGTTTCCCCCAAGTTTGATGACGGTGCCAAAGGTAACGACGGCACCAACTTCAAATTGATCAATATCGTCGAGTTGAGAACCGTATTTAAAGCCATCATTATCGACTTTCCATCGATTGCCATATTGGCTGTAGCCCAGAGAAAGACCGGCACCGACATAAGGAGTAAATGCCCATAAGCTGCCTAATGCGTACTGAGGAACAATACGTAATTCATAATTGGTGACTTCTTGATAAACCCCATTGGCAGGCGCATCTATGTAATCGGAAAGATAATTAAACCCAAGCCACCAACGCCAGCGATTGTTGTTTTCATCAATTGGTCGCGTATGAACTAACCCGTAACTGATCGTGCTGAGTTCGCCACTCATTCCTTGTTCGTACTCAGTAGATTCTATCGTTCTTAAACTCGCGGTTGCGCCGTAACGTTCACCTTTAGCAAAAGTGGGCGCAGAAAAAGCAAGTATTAAAGCCATAAAACCCAGTTGGATTGGCTTAGCCATTGTGTCGATCCTCTAACAAATTATTTTTGTTCTACCTTATTTAGCCTGCCAAAATATCAACTTAATTTGTTATTTCAATACGGTAGTGCAGGCTTATAAAAAAACACTCGTAATCACTGTTTGAATAGTCAAAATAACTAGCAATTCAGTTAATTTGAATTTGAACTTTAGACGATAAAGGCTGAGCTATCTTGTGTTTGTTTTCGTTTTTAATATTGGATTTTATTGTTGAATAAGATAAATAGGCGTCAGTATGGACATCATAAATGTTGGAGTGATGGTTGGTGAAAAGAGGTCGGTTAATAACGGGATAAGTGTGATTTTAATTAAGTTGAAATACAAAAAAAGCAGAGGGTGAGCTCTGCTTATGGGAAATATAGAAATGAGAATGGGGGGTTTAAGGTTACGGTTTCAATTTTTCAAGAACCGATGATAAGGGTTGTGGTTTCGCAATTAAAAAGCCTTGTACTTTATCGACGCCACAATTTGAGACAAATTGATATTCTTGCTTTGTTTCTACGCCTTCAGCGACCACTTCACAATCCGCCACGTCGCCCATTTTTACGATCAATTGATACAGATCTTTGCCTTTCTTCGTTGAGGCATCCAACAATAATGACCGATCCAATTTTATCTTATCAAATGGGTATTTAAGTAAGTGAGGAAATGACGCATAACCAGTGCCAAAATCATCCATCGCAATCTTTATGCCGTGAGATTTTAAAGTTTCAAGTGTGGTTAATAGATTTTGATTGTCACTTAAAATCGCTTCTTCGGTGATCTCGATTTCTAACCAGTGTGGTGAAATCGCATAATGTTGTAACCGCGTAAGTAAATGAGAAGCGAAATCATGGTTTTCAATAGAAGCGACCGAAATGTTAACGGCGATTCGATGTGATGGAGATAACGTCATTTCTTGCATGTCAGAAAGCACTTTATCGATCACCAATTTATCAAGCATGGGCATCATATTAAGCAACTGAAAATCGACAATAAAGATCGGAGGACAGATTCTCCCTGATTTGTCTTGATAGCGTAGTAAGGCTTCAAAGGAAAAATCATTTTTATCGCAAATAGATTGCAAAAGTTGATAATACATAATGAACTCACCTTCTCGGAGAAGGCGAGCTAATCGTTTTTGCGATGAGGAGGTACTAAGGCTGTTTGCCGCCGAACTTCTTACGCTATCTAATAGATTCTTAAAGATGGATTTTTCTATTGTTGAATCAGGCAGAGTGGATTTTAAATAGAGTGAATATTTGCCCGCAAAGCTTAAATAAAACGGACGATAAATAAAGATCCCGATGATAATGATCACTAATTGCAGGATAGATCCGTCGATATCATCTCCCATTGCAATGTATCCACTAAAGAGGGGGGGCGTCATCCAATCCACAATGCTGACGATGGGTGAAATAAGACCAGACTCGATACAAATGTAGGTGATAAGAAAACTGACAAGAGGTAGCGTGACAAAGGGGATGATCAATAATGGATTGAAGATTATAGGTAAGCCAAACAGCAAAACTTCATTGATATTGAACATGACTAGAGGAAAAGCCGCTAATGCGAGCATTCTGTGGTTTCGTTCTTTAGAAAACAAGAGGATGCACAACAGTAAACTGATGCTATTACCTGAGCCGCCCATTGACATAAAGGCATCATAAAAGCCTTGATTGATCGTGTGTAATTGCGCTTCGCCCGCTAGCCATTCGGTCATGTTGTGTTGCGTTTCTGCAAAAATAGCCTGTTTAGTGGCGAATAACATGTTATGGCCGTTAATGCCAATTGCCCCTAATAAACCTAATAAGGTTTGGTAAAGTAACCCTCCAGTTAGAGTCAAAGGATCAGCACTGAAATTACCAATAAGCGATGAAAAAGTCTCAATACATTTGGAGGCAATTTTTGATAGAAAGAGAGCTGAAGCGATAAAAACAAAGAAATGTAAAACATGCTTGAATAGACGTGAAGAAAAATCTAAGGCTTGAGGTTCAAGCTGTTGCAAGCTAAATCGAGAGCAATAAAGAAACGTAATTAATGCGCTTAATAAGGCAAGAAGCGGGTTGTTCGGGAAATTATAAGGGACAGATAAACTGCCGTTTTCAACAGAAACCAGATAGAAAAGCGCTAAGGTATAAATAATGAATGAAGCGCTATTAAACGTTGTTTTATGAGAAAGATAATACCCTGCGACGATACAAAATGAGAGTGGGTAGATATTAATCAATACGTTTGAAAGATTGAAAAGTAACGTTGATAATTCATGAAGTTCAATGAAATTAAAAGCATGAGCAAATAACACCATAATCGCGTTTGATAGTGTTAACGGCAGCAATAGTAAGGCAATGGCTGAAAGATCATAAATGTAAGAATGAGAGGTGGTACGTGTCTGTTTTATTCTTTGTTTAAATGTAGACACTAACGCTAAATATGTTTTATTAAGAAAAAATGAACAGAAGGCAGTTTTCAAAAGAGGTTTCCAATAAAAGATTACATGGTATGGCTTAGTACATAATCTAGAATAGATGTGTAATTCGACAACAATGAACCGTTAGCTAATAAGTTAAAGTTATTTTTTTGTTAGATGTTGTTTTTATGTCAAATGCATGGGCTGCGAAAAGCGGTGGATTCTGGCATACAGTTCATCATCTGGCTAGCATTAGTTTCTCTTACTGGAAATTGATTTAAAATGCGTTTTTAATGTAAAAAAAAGGTGAACCTTTAAGGTTCACCTTTACTGTATTGTGTTATTTTTTGCAGTGAAAAATTATTCTTCGTAACTATCAATACTTGGGCAAGAACAAATTAAGTTTCGGTCACCGTACACGTTATCAACGCGATTTACCGTTGGCCAATATTTAGATGCTTTTGCTTGAGCTGATGGGAAGCAAGCCACTTCACGAGTGTATGGGTGATCCCACTCGTTCGACATTAGATCAACTTGAGTATGCGGGGCATTCACAAGCGGATTATTGTCTAACGGCCATTCGCCTTGCTGAACTTTATTCATCTCTTCACGGATTGCGATCATTGCTTCACAGAAGCGATCCAATTCGGCTAAGTCTTCAGATTCTGTTGGCTCAATCATTAACGTCCCCGCAACAGGGAACGACATGGTTGGCGCATGGAAACCAAAGTCCATCAAACGTTTCGCAATGTCTTCTTCACTGATCCCTGTTGCTTCTTTAAGCGGACGGATATCAATAATACATTCGTGAGCAATTCGACCATTCGTACCACGGTATAAAACAGGATAGTGAGGGCGTAAACGCTCCATTACGTAGTTCGCATTTAAGATCGCCACTTTAGTCGCTTCAGTCAGACCCATTTCACCCATCATCGCAATGTATGCCCATGAAATAGGAAGAATAGAGGCACTGCCTAGATCCGCAGCAGAAACTGCATAATCTGAACCTTGAACGCCATTTTCAGAGTGACCAGGAAGGAAAGGGGCTAGGTGTGATTTAACACCGATAGGGCCCATACCCGGACCACCACCGCCATGCGGAATACAGAAGGTTTTATGTAGGTTTAAGTGAGAAACATCTGAACCAATAAAGCCCGGGCTGGTTAAACCAACTTGTGCATTCATGTTTGCACCATCAAGGTACACTTGACCGCCTGCTTCATGAACCATGTCACACACTTCGCGCACTTGCTCTTCATACACACCGTGCGTAGAAGGGTAAGTGATCATGATGCTTGATAGATTTTCTTGATGTTTTGCGATTTTCTCAGCCAAATCGAGCATGTCGATATTGCCGTTATCATCACATTTAACGACAACCACTTTCATTGACACCATTGATGCGGTCGCAGGGTTAGTACCGTGTGCAGAGCTTGGGATCAAGCACACGTTGCGGTGACCTTCGTTGCGGCTTTCATGGTAACGCTGAATTGCAATTAACCCTGCGTATTCGCCAGATGCGCCTGAGTTTGGTTGCAGAGAAAAATCATCGTAGCCTGTTATTTCACACAGCATCGATTTTAGAGACGTTGCTAAAGTTGTGTAACCTGCCGCTTGGTTAAGTGGTGCGAATGGGTGAATGCCACCAAACTCAGGCCACGTGACGGGAAGCATTTCAGCCACGGCGTTTAACTTCATGGTACAAGATCCAAGCGGGATCATGCCGTGAGTTAATGAGAAATCTTTGTTTTCCAGTTTTTTCAAATAACGCAGCATTTGTGTTTCGCTGTGATGCGTATTGAACACTGGGTGAGTTAAGAACGATGAAGTACGACGACACGCTTCAGGAATAGCCGAGAACTCATCTTGACCAATATCATTTGATAAGCTGTCACACTCTGCGTTATCAACACCAAATACAGCGAGTAACGCCACTAAATCAGAAACCGTGGTGGTTTCATCAAAGCTAATGCCAAGTTCAGTATCAAACTTACGTAGGTTGATACTTGCAGCGAGTGCTTTGGTGTAAAGAATGTCAGTTTGTTGTTCTGTCTTAACCGTTAACGTATCAAAGAAGTGTTGATGTGCTAATTCAAACCCTGCTGATTGCAGAGATTTTGCTACGATAGCCGTGAAATGATGCACACGACGAGCGATAGTTTTTAATCCTTCAGGACCATGATATACCGCGTAGAAAGAGGCCATATTTGCAAGCAGAGCTTGAGCCGTACAAATATTTGATGTCGCTTTTTCACGACGAATATGCTGCTCACGCGTTTGCATTGCCATGCGAAGCGCTTGGTTGCCTTTTGAATCAATAGATACACCAATCACACGACCCGGCATAGAACGTTTTAGTTTTTCACGTGTTGCCATGAATGCAGCGTGTGGACCGCCGTATCCCATTGGAACACCAAAGCGTTGTGCGCTACCAATTGCTATATCCGCACCCATTTCACCAACAGGTTTAAGAAGTACTGAAGCAAGTAGGTCGGTAGCTACAACCACTAAGGTTTTCTTAGCGTGCGCTTGTTCAATCAATGTTGTTAGATCTTTAACTTCACCCGTGGTTCCCGGGTATTGAAGTAGGGCACCAAACACATCATGTGAATCTAAATTTGAGTCAGTATCAACAACAACGTCAAAACCGATGAATTTCGCTCGAGTTTTGATTACCGCTAAGGTTTGTGGGTGAACATCATCTGCCACAAAGAAAGTCGAACTCTTGTTTTTACCACCACGTTTACACAGTGTCATGGCTTCTGCTGCTGCGGTCGCTTCATCAAGAAGAGATGCGTTAGCAATATCAAGGCCTGTTAAATCCATTACCATTTGTTGATAATTAAGTAATGCTTCTAAACGACCTTGAGAAATCTCAGGTTGATATGGCGTGTAAGCGGTGTACCAACCTGGGTTTTCGAATACATTACGTAAAATCACATTAGGTGTGTGCGTATTGTAATACCCTTGGCCGATATAGCTTGTGTTCAATGTGTTTTGTTGAGCGATTTGTTTTAACTCAGCAAGCATGGCATTTTCAGAAAGGCCGTGAGGCAATTGCATTGGCTGAGGCAAACGAATTGAGCTTGGTACGGTTTCTTCGATTAATTTTTCTAGTGTTTCAGCGCCAACCGTATTGAGCATATGTTGATGCTGTGAAGAAGCGGGACCATTGTGGCGACGAATAAACTCGTTATCCGTGCCTAATTGTTGAAGAAGCTGACTCATGATCTTAATCCTTTTTGTTATTTTTATTCTTCTTCGATGCTTTCAAGGTATTGATCGCCAGGAATTAAGCTTTCTAGTTGGCCTTCATCAGACAGTTTGATTTTAGCAATCCAACCACCTTCATACGGTTCTTCGTTAACAAGCTCAGGGCTGTCTTCAAGCTCTTCATTGATTTCTACAATCACACCAGAAATAGGTGCGTAAATGTCAGAAGCGGCTTTAACTGATTCAACCAAAGAGAAGTTTTCTCCTGCTGTTACTTCGTCATCAACGTCAGGTAAGTCTACAAATACAACATCACCAAGTAAGCCTTGAGCGTGGTTTGAGATACCGACTGTTACCGTACCGTCGCCATTTTCACGTACCCATTCGTGGCTTGCTGTAAATTTAAGATCTTTTTCCATGATTCTTCTCCAGTGTGAGTTGCTATTAGCAAATTAGCATTAAGTGAAATCAGAAGTGAGGGCGGTATTAATTACATCCATCACATTACATCTGATAAACATACAAGTGTGAAATGCAACATTCAACGTCGAAGTTTCCAATAAGAAACTTTGTTTCCCGTTTTGCTACCTAGCGCACTATTTGAGCATCCTTGTTGCCTTTTCTCTCGCAATTTTCCTCTGTAAAGTGAATATTAAGAACGCTATTTGGATGCTTAATGAGCAAGGAGAGCAACTTGAGTGAACCAAGAAATATAATGACAGAGGCTAAAATCGTTAAAGTAGAGAAAAATAACGAAGAGCAACCGATTGCTCCGCTTGATCTTGGTAAAAGATTAAAAGACATTCGTATTCAGCTTGGATTGACGCTTGAAGAAGCCAGCAAGCGAACGGGTTTGGCTCGTTCAACGTTATCAAAAATAGAAAATGAACAAATATCACCCACATTTCAGGCGTTGCAAAAGCTAGCCAGTGGATTGGATATTGATATCCCGCAAATATTTGAGCCGCCAAAGAAAAAAGGTGCGGTAGGAAGACGAGATATCACACTGGCAGATCAAGGTAAGCCGCATCCAACGGCCACTTATGAACATGAACTGCTGGCGACGCAATTATCCAACAAAAGAATGATGCCATTTAAAAGCCGCATACGTGCTCGAGATTTTAATGCGTACGCAGAATGGGTTCGTCATGACGGAGAAGAATTTTTATTGGTTCTAGAAGGTGAAGTTTGTTTTTACAGCGAATTCTATGAACCTGTTAATTTAGCGGTAGGGGACAGTGTTTATTATGAAGCGAGTATGGGACACGTGCTTATTTCAATCAGTGAAGAAGACGCTCAAATTCTCTGGGTTACGGCCAAATAATACGTAATCAATAAACGCTTACTTAATTAGAAAAATAACGACTAAATCAGCCAGTGATGGCACATGGAGAAAGAAGAATGTCAGAACAACTAAATAAAACTGCACTTTTTGATATGCACGTAGCTGCTGGCGCAAAAATGGTGTCATTTGCCGGTTATGATATGCCTGTCCAGTACCCACTTGGTGTGAAAAAAGAACACCTTCATACGCGTGATTCGGCGGGGTTGTTTGATGTATCGCACATGGGACAACTGCGATTAAAAGGTGAGGGCGCAGCGGCTGCATTAGAAGCATTGGTTCCGGTTGATATTATTGACCTTCCTTCTCAAAAACAACGTTATGCGTTCTTCACTAACGAAGAAGGCGGCATTATGGATGATTTGATGGTGGCTAATTTTGGTGATCATCTGTTTGTGGTGGTGAATGCGGCATGTAAAGAACAAGATATTGCGCATTTGCAAGCACACTTACCAAAAGGCGTTGTACTTGAAGTAATTGAAGATCGTGCTTTACTCGCACTTCAAGGACCAAAAGCCGCAGATGTGTTATCAAGGCTTCAACCTGCTGTGGCAAACATGTTGTTCATGGATTCAATCACGATCGATATTAATGGCATCGAATGTTATGTTAGCCGCTCTGGTTATACTGGCGAAGATGGTTATGAAATTTCTGTACCCAATGCTAAAGCAGCAGAACTAGCAGAGACATTAACGTCATTTGAAGATGTGGAATGGATTGGTCTTGGTGCGCGTGATTCACTGCGCTTAGAGTGCGGTCTGTGCTTATATGGTCATGATTTAGATACCACCACCACACCAGTTGAAGCAAGCTTGTTGTGGGGTATAAGTAAGAACCGTCGTGCGGACGGTGAAAGAGCCGGTGGTTTCCCTGGTGCGGATATTATTCTTAAACAGATTGAAACCAAAGATGTAAACCGTAAGCGTGTCGGTCTAGTTGGACAAACCAAGGCTCCAGTGCGTGAAGGCTGTAAATTGTTTGATGCGAATGATACTGAAATTGGTGTTATAACCTCTGGTACTGCAGGTCCGACAGCAGGTAAACCGGTGTCAATGGGATACTTAAGAACCGATCTTGCTGTTATTGGCACTGAAGTGTTCGCTGAAGTTCGAGGCAAAAAATTAGCAATGACCGTTGAAAAAATGCCGTTTGTACCTCAGCGTTATTATCGCGGTTAATCTTGAGTACGTTAATTTACGCTCTCAGTTTTAAAGAGTAAAGAAAGCCTCCAGACTTATTTGAGTTTGGAGGCTTTTATTTTGGATTATAGAACAGGTAATAACCTTGTTTGTATTCTCACCTAAAAGACGCGTGTTGTTAGTGTGTCGCCAATTAATACATCGTTGACGCGAGAGTATTTATCAATATTGGGATCTACGTTAGCTTATGGTAAAGCGTCTATTTCAATAATTTTACGGTTGAGCAAGTAATGCGGTGTCGTTGATATATATAATCGTCTAAAGAGATTTTTCTATGTTAAGAAAAAAGTGAGCGATGAAAATTACTGTTAACGTGTAAATTTATTGGAAAATTCATGAGTTTTACACTAAATTTTAATAGGAATGTAAACAAAAGAGAATCGCATTTTGGATCAATTTCAAATTTGTGATTATTTTTATTATTACGACATTATTAGCAAATATGAGAAGAATGGTGAGTTTTTGCTTTTAGAGCTGAATTTTTTGCACAGTGTACATTAATAGCAAGTCATTGTTCTATAGGTATAAAGTGAATCCTGGCGAACACTTGTAAGCTCGGAAGTATTTGCAAAAAAACGTGACGTGTAACACAATTGTACTTCTGGCGATTAAGCATTGTTTTTACGATTAGATATCAAATAAGGTTTCTCTATGAAGGTTGTCGATTTTCTGAAGCATAAGCGTGAATATCTGGCGAAACATCCATTTGAATTAAAAGACTGGATGTCACCAACCATTAAGGATTACTGGATTGAGTTTTTACAAAAAGCCAATAATATTCACATTATTTCTTGGGTGAAAGAGCACAAGCGTACCGTTAATTGTACGCAAGAAGCTGTTCAACCAGAGCCTGTTGAGATGAATGCAGAGACACAAACACTATACGAAGAACTGACTGCGCAATTAGGTGATGAAATTCACGTAGGCAGTTGGTCTGTAATGGATCAAGAACGTATCAATAATTTTGGTGCCGTTACAGAAGATCCACAATGGATTCATACCGATCCAGAAAGAGCCGCCGCAGAGTCACCTTTTAAAACCACTATTGCGCATGGCTTTTTAACATTATCAATGTTGTCTAAGATGACCGATAATGTAGGTAATGATAATTTACTTTTCCCTACTGCTAAAATGACGGTGAATTACGGATTGAACAAAGTTCGTTTTCCATACCCAGTAAAAGCAGGCAAGCGTATTCGTTCAAGGAGCACACTGTTATCAGTGACGCCGATTAAACGTGGCTTAGAAATTGAAACAGAAGTAAAAGTTGAGATCGAGAAATGTCGCCGCCCAGGGTGTGTTGCTGTTTCGGTGATCCGTTTATATTTCTAAAAGTGTAAAAACTGCTTACTTTATCGCTATTAAATGAAAAAGCCGCCGTATTCTTTATCGTTATTGTATAAAGAATACAGCGGCTTTTTTGTGTCTATTGTTTATTACTGTATTGACTGTTTATTACTGCATTGACGAAACAATACTTTCTCTGTGTCTTGCGCCACGTAACATTGCTTGGACAAGTTCTGTCGCCTCAAATTTGGTTAGGGCTTCATGTGCGCCGACTTGGTGTGCTTGTTCTACACAGATCTCGCTCGAAAGTGAAGTATGTAAGATAATGTACGCGTCTTTTAAACGAACGTCATTTTGGATTTCAAAGGCCAATTCATAGCCATCCAAACCGGGCATTTCAATGTCGCTAACAATAATATCAAATGGTCTCTGCTCCTGAGAGGCTTGTTTGAGTCTTTCATACGCATCCAAACCATTGGTTGCTACCTGATACGGAATGTTAATACTGTCTAAGGCACTAGAAAGTTGTTTTCTGGCAACGACAGAGTCATCGACGAGCATTATTTGCAGAGGTTTGAGCTTTTCTCTTTCTACATCAGAGAGAATTGGGTATAAATTTGATGTGTCTTCAGGGAAGATTTTTGAAAGCAACAATTCGACATCAAGCAATTGTACAATGCTATTTTCAACTCGTGTTATTCCAGTGACAAAGACATTTTTCCCTGCCGTTTCTGGAGAGGGTTCAATGGCTTTCCAATCGCATTCAATGATCTTATCAATGGCTCTTACTGCAAATCCCACGACCGTACGCATACAGTCAGTAATGATAATGTAGCAATCGTCGAACTCTTCTTTTTGAAGGGGACGAAAACCCACAGCAGCAGACATATCAATGATAGGAATCGCCATGTTTCTGATCGTTGCCGTTCCTAATACATGATGATGAGAATAAGGGATAGACGTTAATGCCTGAAAGGGAACGATCTCGCGAACTTTTAATGTACCAATAGCAAAACGTTGGGTTAACGTAAGCTTAAATAGCAACATACCTTGTGATTGGTTCGCCTTACTTTTCATCGATGCTAGCCTTTAATGAGGTAAATGGGGTTTCTTTTTATAGAGACCATTGTAGTTTTTTTGAGACGACATTGAAAGGTGAGGGTATCATTTGTATAAGGATAAACGGTATAATTACGCGATATTTACATGACATTATCTTGAGGCATTCATGGCTAATACGGCATCAGCACTACATATTCTTGTTAAACATAAAGAGCAAGCTGAAGACATCATTAAACAGCTTAATAAAGGCGCAAAATTTCATGTGCTAGCAAAGAAATATTCGAGCTGTCCATCAGGTAAAAAAGGGGGCGATTTGGGTGAATTTAAAAAAGGCCAAATGGTACCGCAGTTTGATAAAGTGTGTTTTAGTGGTGAAACGTTAGTTCCTCATTTAGTGAAAACCAAATTTGGTTGGCATGTGATTAAAGTACTTTACCGTACTTAAATTGACTGACCGAACGTTGAATCAATAAATACAAAAAATCCGACGCATGACGTCGGATTTTTATTATCTATAAAAACTATAGTAGATAGATTAACGCTCCCAATACGCTTCTTCTAAACAATCTTCACGCTCTGGCATTGCTTTAGAAAGACGTGGAGAGTGTTGAGTTAACACTTCGTAGCTTGCGCGATTTGAGTATTTACAAATTTGAGAGAAAGAGGAATAAGTTAAATATTCTTTATCATGCTTGCTTGAGTTAGGCACATTTTCTTTATGATAGAAGTTTGCAGCCATGTCGTGCAGTAATGCTGACAATGCCGCATCGCCTGCACCGTTAGTATTTTTAATCTCCATTGGGCCACCCATGTAAGGGGCAATGTGAGAAGAGACTTTAATTGGCTTAGTACAGAATGCTTTCATCATTGGACGGCTGTATTCAAAGCGATTGAACTCAGGAATGTTACCAGGAAGAAGTGGTTTATCAGTTTCACGTTTCATGCTTTCTTCAGTGAAGCCAGCCATGTAAAGACCGACAGGGCCTGCGGTACAAAGCACTAAATCAACCCATTCTAGGGCTTTATCCGCCGCGAGTAGGGGATCTTTCTCACCGGTTAACGCTTCTGCTTCTTCTTCGTTCATTGCCACAACAGTGACATTTTCCTTCAAGAATTTCTGCCACCATTCCGCTTTACCTTCAATGACGTATTTTGTGCCAAGCGTTAAAACGACAGGAACACCGTGCTCTTTCGCGCAATCAATCGCTTTTTGAACGGCATCCATCATTGGGTCGCCTTCTTTACCTCGAACAAGGTAAGAAGAAATCACTAATGCAGAGGCTTTATCAAAGATATGTTCAGGTACGTGTGCAGGACACAGTTGGTTCATGTCACCTTCGTTGATTGCAAACGTACGTTCGCCATCTTCTGTGATCAGCGTATAACAGCGGCCAATAGGGCCTTGAACCGGTTGTAAATGGTCTAAGTCCATACGGCTTGTCGTGTTACATAGGTAACGATAAGCGTAAGAACCGATTTTGATGTTTTCACTCATGACACCCAATAAAATAGATTTACTGTCGGCAAGTACTGAGTAGTTATGAAGGGTATTACCAATCGTATCGCCAGGGTATTCATGGCTTATTAAGTTTCTTTCAAAGAGTTCTTTATACAATGCTTCGGCTTTCGCTTCTTCAAGAACTAATGAATGGCCTTTACTTAATTGATGACGTTCTAAAAAATCATCATCGACTTTCGCTTCGATATCAACAATTGTTTGACCAACACCAATAAGATGAGTTCTCTCAAGTTTTGGTGTTTGGTTAATTTGATTCACTAGTGGATCGCGAGTGTGAACAGGAAAATAGTGTTTAGACTTACGTTGGCCAGGAAACTTCATGAATTAAATGTCATTAATAAGTGAATTTTCCGAGATTATATCACAACTTTTTTCATTAACATTCATGAATACATTAAAAATTTGCGAAGTAGATCACTCATGTTTTATTGGCTCAAATAGCAAACGTTTACCTTTCTTGCTTTTTGATGGTCGATTCAATAAATAGGGCTAGTTATTTATATGATCTAAATTTACTTATTGGTTAATTATTCTGTGATTTTGTTTTTTGCGGAGTTTTATTTTGTTGAGGCTGTATTGTTTGCAGATTTATCAATAATATCACAAAAAAAAATGAATTATCAGACTTGCGAAATAAGTTTCGGGCCCTATAATACTGAAAACCGGAGCGCCTGCCAGCGCCCCGGTTTTTTTGTGCCTGCCATCTTGGTTTGTTAACTGCCTTCTGCCAAAGGCAACAAGAGATAGTAGAGCCATTATCGATTATACGAGGAATTTATCATGCGTATCGAACAAGAATTAAAGTTAGGCTTCAAAGATGTACTGTTTCGTCCTAAGCGTTCAACACTGAAAAGTCGCTCTCAAGTCGAATTAACCCGCGAGTTTACATTTAAGCATAGCGGTCGTCAATGGTCTGGTACACCTGTAATTGCAGCTAACATGGATTCTGTAGGTAGTTTCGCTATGGCGAAGGCACTTTCTGAGCATGGTGTGATGACTGCGATTCATAAGCATTACACGGTTGAAGATTGGGCTGGTTTTGTAAAAGAGAGCGACGCTTCTGTTCTTAACAATTCAATGGTTTCTACGGGTACTTCTGAAGCTGATTTCCAAAAAACAAAAGATATCATGGCATTGACTGATGACTTGATCTTCATTTGTGTTGATATCGCAAATGGTTACTCAGAGCATTTAGTTCAATACGTAGAAAAAGTACGTGCTGAATTTCCAGATAAAGTAATCTCTGCAGGTAACGTTGTTACTGGCGATATGGTTGAAGAGCTTATCCTTGCTGGTGCCGATATCGTTAAAGTGGGCATTGGTCCGGGCTCTGTATGTACAACTCGTGTTAAAACAGGTGTTGGTTACCCACAACTTTCTGCAATCATTGAATGTGCTGACGCAGCGCATGGCCTTGGTGGTCGTATTATCGGTGATGGCGGCTGTTCATGTGCCGGTGACGTATCTAAAGCGTTCGGCGGCGGTGCTGATTTCGTAATGCTAGGCGGTATGCTCGCAGGTCACGAAGAGTCAGGCGGTGAAGTTATCGAGCAAGACGGTAAGCAGTTCATGAAATTCTACGGAATGTCTTCACAAAGCGCGATGGACAAGCACTCAGGTGGTGTTGCTAAGTACCGTGCAGCTGAAGGTAAAACCGTGCTATTACCTTACCGTGGTTCAGTTCATACAACGATTTCTGACATCCTTGGCGGTGTACGCTCAACGTGTACATATGTAGGCGCAGCAAAGCTTCGTGAGCTAACTAAGCGTACTACTTTCATCCGAGTACAAGAGCAAGAGAACAACGTTTACGGTAAAGAGTAACGACTCGATATTTCGTAAATAACGAATAATGAAAGGTCGCATTGAGCGGCCTTTTTTTGGGCCTAGAAATGAAAAATGGCGACAAAGTGGCGACAGATATTTATTTTATTTTTGCATGCAAAAATGAATATGCACTCATTTAGCATAAAAGCGCATAAACTATAAATTTGAGAGAGGGTTCTTTACTATCGTTTCATTGAGATAGTCTGGTCTAAAATGGACTTAACCTCTGTATGAAAGGCCGTTAGTATGAGGTAATATGACTAGAATAATCCAATGTTCGGGTAGAATGCTCGAAATTATCGATAGAAAGTATTCATTCAAAGAAGATATGTTTGTTTGTCGAATTCGATTTATACTAATCAATAATAATGGGCGGGGAATACCAACATATTTTAGTCATACAACCAATTTTGATGATACGTTTTTAGATGCTTTTGTTGAAAGCGCTAAACAGTTCTATAAGGAAAATCGCCATGCTTATTAAAAATTTCAAACAAGTATCAAGTTTTAAACTTAAACGCCCAAATGAGAATGTAACGTTCTTTTTGAATCAAGCGATTGAATGGCATGAAGAAGGGTTTACAGCGGCAGAAATGGCAGAAATGATGTTTAAATATCAATTGTATTCAGGTAAAGGTTATGAACATATTCGGTCGAGTATTTATAAAATGGCAGAGCGATATTGTAATGAGTTTGATGATAGAAAATCAATTGTAGAGCCTAAAAAGTCAAAGAGATTTCGACTTAAATCAGATTTCTTTTAATATCATACGCAGTAAATTAGACTTATTTAACCTTAGTTTACAGAGAAGACAATCTGGAACTAAATACGACATGTATTTTTGGAATGAAAAATAAAATAGGGGAATGAACCTACAGAGATAGGTTCATCGTATTAATTTACGCACTAGTTGTTGTAATACCTTTCGCCATCAATCACCCAGCTGGCAATGACGTTCATGTCTTTTATTTCAATCTTAATCTCTGTCATGTTTCTGGCGCCTTTACCGATTAAATCTGAGTAAAGTTGCTCAGCTTCTCTTTCCGCTGTTGCTTGGCCTGCAGATCCTAATCCTTCAGGTATTTCGTATATAAACTCTGGTTTCATAATAATATTTCTCCTTTTTATATTAAGTATGTAAAACCCTAGCATAAATTCTGTAGCAGAAAGTAAACCAGCTTCACAGAAATATTACCTCTAGAGTGGAGTGAATAATTTACACGACAACACCGTTATTAAGGAGTAACTGAGTGATGATTCATAAGAGATCATACCAATAATTAATGAAATAACGTTTAGAACGGTGAGCTAAGATCTCGTTATGAAAGCGAAGCTGACTCTAATATGAAGAGTGTAAAATACGTGGTGGTTGCTCCCACAGAAGCGCTGAAATCTGAGTTAGTTTAATAATAAAGCTCACAGTTTTGTTTTTTATTTGATATAAGTGAGTTCGAAATTTAAGGCATTAGAGCGTGAAATGGTTAAATATGATGTAAGTGGATTTGATATTCAAATTACAGCGGAGCTATCGGGCATCCAAGTTGTGCATGCCGAGTTGGATCTTCAATCTACGACGGATGATAACGTTGAAATCGTTAAGAAGTATCGTTTATGTAGTGATACGCAAGTGGATACGGTTCAAGATATCATGACGATTATTAATACAAATTCAGCAAATACTAATCAAGTTATGATTCGTGAGTTTGAAGGGTGCAGTCATGTGACCTTTATGTTTGATGATACACCAATGGAATTTACGGGAATTGAACTTTAATACCATTAACCACCTTAGGGTGGTTTTTTTATACCCAATAGTTAAACAAAAAAGCGATGCTCTTCTTTAATGGTGAGTTAGACCACTACGGGGGATTCATCGTCGCTGCGTCTTAATGTTGGGGTTGTGTTACAGATATTTACTCGATGAAGTACACTCAAAGTATTATTTGCTGAGTCAATCGAAAAAATCGATTGATAACTAATAAATTAATCGTTATTTATAATTTCGGAGCCATGCTATAAATGCGGTGAAATTTTTATATTAAGGATAATTTCATGTTTAAAAAACTTTTACTTACTACCTTGTTCGTTGCGTCAGCTGGAGCGAGTGCATCAGACATTTCAATTGAAATGAAAGATTTAGATTCAGGTAAAATTGTTGGTTATGTATCAGCAGAGCAAAATGAGTATGGCGTGGTATTTACGCCGAATTTGTCGGGATTACCACAAGGTTTACATGGTTTTCATGTCCACGAAAATCCTTCTTGTGATACCTCTGAAAAGAATAGTCAAACTATTTTAGGCGGTGCAGCGGGAGGTCATTATGATCCAATGAAAACAGGGCAACATGGTTTTCCATGGTCTAATGATAGCCATTTAGGGGATCTGCCTCCACTTTACGTTGATATGGACGGCAATGCAGTGCAACCGGTCTTATCACCTAAAATTACGCTAGCTAACTTATCTGGTCGCGCATTAATGATACATGCTGGCAGTGATAATCATTCTGATCATCCTAAAGCTCTGGGTGGTGGCGGTGCTCGTTTAGTGTGTGGTGTTATCAAGTAATAAATAGATGAAAATTGAGAATGAATACGTCTTCAAATAATTAAAATAAAAGGTATGTTTATGATTAAGTTTATTTCGCTTGGTGTCATTATGTTTACCGCTTCTTTTGCAGTAAGTGCAGAAGAAAGTGTGATTAAATACGAGAGTTCGTACTCTGTAAAAGAAACCGCTAATAGATTTGAATCTATTGCTGAAAGTAAAGGGTTTACTCTGTTCACAAGGGTAGATCATCAAAAAAATGCAGCCAGTGTGAATATGGATTTAAGACCAACCGAGGTGATTATTTTTGGTAACCCCAAGGTTGGAACACTCTTGATGCAGTGCGCGCAAGATGTTGCCATTGACCTGCCTCAAAAGGTGCTTATTACCGAAGATGTAAATCAAAAAGTATGGCTATCATATAATAATCCGAGTTACCTTAAAGAGCGTCATAACATGAAAGGATGTGATGCTGTTATTGGTAAAGTATCTACGGTACTTAACAAACTGGCATTAGCAACAATCGCTAAATAATCAGCGGTATAAACTAATGTAGAAATCAAAGGTCGCATTGAGCGGCCTTTTTATGTTTAAAGAGTATGTTACAGAGGTTTTACTTTCTGAATTTATGTTGTTGAATTGAAAGTATTTTATTTAAATCATGATCTTGTCCCATCTTATATAAAAATACTGATTGTATTATCTATGTCTTGGTTTATATTTGATGATTTTTTGTGAGGAATAAAATGCCAAATAGCAAACAAAATTATGTACTTACTCATGAAACTTTTGTTTTCTTGAAAATATGGGGGATAATTCTGTGTGTACTTTGGGTATTTTATTTCTTCTTTAATATCGTGTCTTTACATCGATTAGAGCGTGGTGTAGTCGAAGATTACAAAGGCATTTACTCTATCAGTCGTCGTTTCTCATCTTATTATAATAATGTCGATTCTATCTTTTTAGAGAAAGGCGAATACAACCGTAATGGCGTCCATATTGTTGTTAATCGTGATACCGAAGTTAAAGTGTTGTCTACTGGCATTAAAAAATTACGGACCGAATTAGAAAAGTTAATTGGAGGCAGCTTATGGACGATTGCTGTTTTTGAAAACCCGTCTAAATATGTGCATTTTGATCCATTGAGAAAAAGCTATGAAATGTTTTATGACGGCTTGAATAACGAAAACGTCATCGAAGAAATTGTAGATAAAGAAAGTTTAAATGCCACGTATCAATCTTTCTATGGGTGTAATTTAAAATTAACAGAAAAGTATACAGAGAAAGGCATGAATGAAATCATTCGCTCTGTCTATTACCCGATATACAATAAGAAACACCTTGATTCATTGTTAATTGTTGATATTAAAGCGTCGTTACTTTCAGATAAAGTTAAGACGTTTAATGATGAAAATAACACCGTTATTAACAGCAATAGCACGAATAACAGTTATCAAGAATCGATGCTTTTACCTTGCTCTGCTCAAGATGAGATAACACTAGGAATACGATTGATAGATCTTATCAAAGAGATCTTAATGCCTTCGTTATTATTGTCGTTAAGTTTTTACCTTTTACGATTAAATTTCAATCATCGCAAAAAACTAGTGCAGTTTGATCGCATGACTGGCTTTTATCGACGTGATTTTTACGAGAAACGTTTACAGAAAAAGACATCGCATTCGCTACTTCTTATTGATATTGACCACTTTAAGCGTATTAACGACACCTATGGGCATAAAATTGGTGACGAAGTTATTCAAGAAGTTGCTGTACGTATTTTGAATCAAATAGAACCTAAAGACATCGCGGTTCGTTGGGGAGGCGAAGAGTTTATCGTCGCTTTTGAGCCCTTAACAGAAGATCAGTTAGCCATTAAAGCGGATCTAATTCGAGCTGTGATTGAAAAGCATGAGATTAAAGGGATTGAAGTTACGATTTCTATTGGTGGTGTGGTAAGCCGAGATACGTCATTTAGTTATGCTTACAAACGAGCGGATGCCGCGCTCTATACATCAAAAGAGAGTGGACGAAATAAAGTGACTATTGTGAGTTAGTGGCTTTATCGAGGTGCCATAAATACAATGGAATGAGTAAAAAGAAACTAGGTTACTAAAAGTTAACTGGTTGACTTCACTCTCTACTGGTGCAAAACTTATTTCATCAAAGCTTAACTACATTTGAATCAATCAAACAGATGACAGGCAGAATTATAATGAAGCATCAAATTATTAAAGATTTAGAAAACCGTTATACCGCTAAAAAATACGACTCAAGCAAGAAAGTATCTCAAGACGATCTTGCTGTATTGCTAGAAGCGTTGCGTTTGTCTGCGTCATCAATTAATTCTCAACCTTGGAAATTTGTTGTGATTGAATCTGATGAAGCGAAACAACGCATGCATGACTCATTCGCGAATATGCATCAATTTAACCAGCCTCATGTTAAAGCCTCTTCTCATGTGATCTTATTTGCTCATAAAGTTAAGTACACGCGTGAAGATTACGAAGTTGTGGTTGATAAAGGCATTGCGGATAAACGTATGCCTGAAGACAAGAAAGAAGCGGCGTTTGGTGCATACGGTTTTGTTGAACTGAATAAAGATGAAAAGGGTGAGCATAAGGCGTGGACTAAGTCTCAAACCTATCTTGCACTTGGAAATGCGCTGCATACGCTTGCTCGCTTGAATATCGATTCGACGACAATGGAAGGCATTGACCCTCAACTTGTGGGGGAATTATTTTCAGAACAATTAGACGGTTATGAGTGTCATGTTGCGCTTGCTATTGGTTACCACCATGCAAGTGAAGACTACAACGCAGGTTTACCAAAATCTCGTAAAGCGTTTGATGATGTAATTACTGTTTTGTAAGCGTTTAAATAATAAAAACCAGCTTAATTGCTGGTTTTTTTGTTCATGGCTTCCATTCGAATGACCATGTAATAGGTAAGTACAAGATACGTCATAGCGTAGTTATCAGCCATAATTGTTATTATCACAGGATAGATAAGCGAAATTCATTAGGATTTAGGCTTAATTGAAGTAAGAATTTCTATTATGACTGCTATTTTCACTAAAATTTCATGACACTTGTATTATACTGATACTAATCTCAGTTTTGATAAGGTTGAATGATGAAAACCGTTCCAAGCCCTAAATTTACATGGAATCTGTTGTCTCCGAAATATTGGTTTTTATGGGGCTTTTTTGCTGTTCTTGCTATTTTAGTTAATGTCCTTCCTTTTTTTATCCTTAAACTATTGGGAAGTGGAATAGGAAAAGTCTTTCAGCTATTTTTAAAGAAGCGGGGAGATATTGCTCGAAAAAACTTAACGCTCAGTTTTCCTCATTATTCGCGATTAGAAATAGAAAATATCGTTCAAGAGAATTTTAAAAACACAGGCTTAGCCATTATTGAAATGGGAATGGCGTGGTTTTGGCCTGATTGGCGAGTTAGACGTCACGTATCGATCATTGGTAAAGAAAAAATATTAGAGCAAGAAAAAGAAGGGCGAGGCGTACTAGTTATATGTTGTCACTTTTTAAACTTGGAAATGACGGCTCGAATATTCAGTCTATTTGCTCCTGGCTATGGCGTTTATCGTGCTAACAGTAACCCTGTATTTGAGTTTATTCAACACCGAGGTCGTACCCGTAAAGGCCACCAGATGATCGATCGTCATGATGTAAAAAGTATGGTTAAAGTACTTAAATCTGGCAATCGTCTTTGGTATTTGCCTGATCATGATTATGGTAAGAAAAACGCGGTGTTTGTTCCATTTTTTGCTGTAGAAGAAGCGGCAACAACGACGGGATCTAGTTTCTTAATTGATATGTCTAAATGTGCGGTGATGTCAGGATCGAGTATTCGAAAAGGCAGTCATTATACGTTAGAAGTGGGTAATGATTTAAGCGATGAAATCCCTCGTAGAGACGCGGTAACCGCCGCTAAAGTATTGAACCATGAGATTGAGCGTTTAATTAATAAAGGGCTCTCTCAATGGATGTGGTTGCATAAGCGTTTTAAAACTCAACCTGAGAGTGCACAAGATCAAGACAGATATAAGAATGTGATCCTGCACGATTAAGGGAACGGCTTAACTATAAAAGAAAGCATAAAAAAACCTCGATAAGCTCAAGTATAAACTGGAGATCCTACGAGGTTTTTTTGTTAAAGGACTTACTGTAATAGTAAGTCCTTTTTTGTATTGTTTTATTTGTTCAGTGAAGCGATTTGCTTAATTAAGCTAAAAGCTCTTTTGCTGTTTTCACTGCATTTTCAGTAGTGAAACCAAACATTTTGAACAGCTCTTCAGCCGGTGCTGATTCGCCAAACGTTGTCATACCAATGATCTTGCCGTTTAAACCAACGTACTTGAACCAGAAGTCAGCAATACCCGCTTCAATAGCAACACGTTTTGTTACTGATGATGGTAGAACTGCTTCGCGGTACGCTGCGTCTTGTTTATCAAACGCATCAGTTGCAGGCATTGATACAACACGTACCGCTTTACCTTCAGCAGTTAGTTGAGCCGCAGCTTCAACCGCAAGCTGAACTTCAGAGCCTGTAGCGATAAAGATTAGTTCAGGTTGGCCTTCACAATCTTTAAGAATGTAGCCACCTTTAGCGATGTTAGCTACTTGCTCTGCATCACGCTCTTGTTGTGCAAGATTTTGACGAGAGAAGATAAGTGCTGATGGGCCATCGCGACGTTCAATCGCAAGTTTCCATGCTACAGCAGATTCAACTTGGTCACATGGACGCCATGTGCTCATGTTTGGTGTTAGACGTAGAGAAGCCACTTGCTCAACCGGTTGGTGAGTTGGACCATCTTCGCCTAGACCGATTGAATCGTGTGTGTACACTTGAATGTTCTGAATTTTCATCAGTGCAGCCATACGCATTGCGTTACGTGCGTATTCCATGAACATTAGGAATGTTGCGCCGTAAGGTACGAAACCACCGTGTAACGCCATGCCGTTCATGATAGCTGTCATACCAAATTCACGAACACCGTAGTGAATGTAGTTGCCAGAGAAATCATCCGCGGTTAGTGATTTAGAACCAGACCACATTGTTAGGTTAGAAGGAGCAAGGTCAGCAGAGCCGCCCATGAATTCAGGTAACATGGTACCGAACGCTTCTAATGCATTTTGTGATGCTTTACGTGATGCGATGTTTGCAGGGTTAGCTTGAAGCTCTGCAATGATTGCATTTGCTTTTTCTTCCCACTCTGCGGGTAAATCACCGTTTACGCGGCGAGTAAATTCTGCTGCAAGTTTTGGGTAGGCTGCTTCATAAGCTGCAAACTTCTCATTCCACGCCGCTTCCTTAGTTGCGCCTGCGTCTTTCGCGTTCCATTCTGCGTAAACTTCCGACGGAATTTCAAAAGAACCGTACTCCCAACCTAATTTTGCTTTCGCTGCTTTAATTTCGTCGTGACCTAGTGGAGCACCGTGACAGTCATGTGTGCCTTCTTTATTTGGAGAGCCAAAACCGATGATAGTTTTAGTACAAATCAGAGTCGGGCGAGGGTCTGCTTTTGCTGCTACGATTGCCGCATTAATTGCATCAGCATCGTGGCCATCAACCGCAGGGATCACATGCCAGCCGTACGCTTCAAAACGTTTAGGTGTATCGTCAGAGAACCAACCTTCCACTTCACCATCGATAGAGATGCCGTTGTCATCCCAGAAAGCAACCAGCTTACCAAGACCAAGCGTACCCGCTAGAGAGCATGACTCATGAGAGATACCTTCCATCAAACAACCATCACCCATGAATGCATAAGTGAAGTGATCAACGATGTCGTGGCCTTCTTTGTTGAACTGCGCGGCTAATGCTTTTTCAGCCATCGCCATACCAACTGCATTTGTGATGCCTTGGCCTAGAGGACCAGTTGTTGTTTCGATGCCTGGTGCATAACCGTACTCAGGGTGACCTGGTGTTTTAGAATGCAATTGACGGAAGTTTTTAAGATCTTCAATTGATAATTCATAACCTGCAAGGTGAAGCAGAGAATAAATTAGCATAGAACCGTGGCCATTCGAAAGAATGAAACGGTCGCGATCAGCCCAATCAGGGTTTGCAGGGTTATGGTTTAGGTGAGAGCGCCAAAGTACTTCAGCGATGTCAGCCATGCCCATTGGTGCGCCAGGGTGACCAGAGTTTGCTTGTTGCACGCCGTCCATGCTTAAAGCACGAATTGCATTAGCTAGATGCTTATTTGTTAGAGAAGATCGATTCATAATAATTAACTCGAATATTTGAATAAAAGAAGGGCCGATAAATATCAGCCCAATTTGAAATTATGTATTAAAGCTTAGCTGCTATCATTTCTTCAAGCTTGCCTTGGTCAACCGCAAAGTTACGGATGCCTTCAGCCAGTTTCTCAACCGCCATTGGGTCTTGGTTGTGATCCCATAAGAATTCCGCGTGAGTCATTGCTGCTGGGCATTCTTTATTGCCGTTAGTATCAATTAGTTTCTCAACCACTTCGCCAGTGGCGTCTTCAAGTTCTTGAAGTAGATTAGGGCTAATTGTTAGACGGTCACAACCTGCTAACTCAAGGATTTCACCGATGTTACGGAAGCTTGCGCCCATTACGACTGTTTTGTAGCCGTGCTCTTTGTAGTAGTTATAGATACCAGCAACAGAGATAACACCTGGATCTTCGCTTGGTTCAAAATCACGACCTTCTTTTGCTTTGTACCAGTCCATAATGCGACCAACAAAAGGAGAGATTAAGAAAACGCCTGCTTCAGCACATGCACGCGCTTGAGCGAAAGAGAAAAGAAGCGTTAGGTTACAGTTGATGCCTTCTTTTTCTAGAACTTCAGCAGCGCGAATACCTTCCCACGTTGAAGCCAGTTTGATAAGGATGCGATCGTTAGTGATGCCGGCATCGTTGTACATTTTGATAAGTTGGCGCGCTTTTGCAATGCTGCCTTCTGTGTCGTAAGAAAGACAAGCGTCTACTTCTGTAGAGATACGACCAGGAACTACTTTTAAGATTTCTTTACCAATGCTCACTGCAAGCATGTCACACGTATCTTGTACTTGCTGTGCTTTGTCGTTGCTTTGTGCTTTTGCGTATTCAATTGAAGCATCAATTAATGGCGCGTACTCTGCAATTTGTGCTGCTTTTAGAATTAGAGAAGGGTTAGTGGTTGCATCTTCAGGTGTGTATTTCGCAATTGCTTCAATATCACCAGTGTCTGCTACTACTGTTGTTAGTTTACGAAGTTGTTCTAATTGAGTTGTCATACTACTTACCCTTACTGATCACATGCTGTTTAGCATCTTCTTTAAAGTCCGTTTCGCTGCCATTGATTCTCATTTGCTTGAACAAATGAAATGGTAGTGAACATTTGATGCATCAATAATTGAGCTTTATGGGATAGATGTCAATGGTAAATAATAAAATAAAGAGAATAAGAAGAAGTTTTATTTGAAAATTTGATAGAGATCGTTTGCGTAAACTAGGAACAAAAACCAATAGAGGCTTAATTCAAATCGTAAATAAAGAATAGTGACAAAAGCGAGGGGGAATAAGGGGTAGATGATCATTCATAATAAAAAATAGCCAGTTGACTCAACTGGCTATTTGGGACGATTAAAAGAGAGCACTTAACGTTATAGTTGCTCCAAGGTAACCTCTTTTGAACTTGCTATATTTTTCTTATTCAATAAAGCATTAATCTCAGTGATTATGTGTTTTGTTGAGTTTAACTTGTTGTTTTCTTTTGAGTATTGTTGCTGGCTAAGTGCAGTGATGCACATTTTAATTGCACCAACATCAATGCCTTGTTCTAACAGTAAAGGGGCTAGATCCATTAAGATTTGATGCGCTAATATACTGTTGTTATCACTTACTGCACGGATGAGTGCTTTTGTGTCAATAGTACTTGTACCTACTGTGTGCTTTTCTTCTTTTTTAGAAGACTGAACTTTTGTATGGTGGATGTACCATGCAAGAAGCGTTATCAACCATAATAAAGCGAACAGAACGGTGGTATAAGGCCAAAAACTTTGAGCTTCATCACGTTTTTCTACGTCAACAGGCTGCGCATATGTTTGTTGCTGGATCTTTTGCTCATCAGTTTGAGTGCTTGGTGTGATAGTTAACTGCAATGATTCAAGGGTTGCGGTCTCTGATTGTCGTGTCTTACTGTTCCACCATTGAACGGAAACTGCCGGTAATGTCACGCTTCCCGCTTTGTGTGGAATGATAACTTGTTTAATTGTCATCACACTGTTTCCTTCACTGTCTGTGCCTATTATGGGCTTTTCATCGTACATACGAACCGATTTAGGGTACTCAATGGACAGTGTTGGTAATTTTTCTGGCGGAACATCAGCCATGTTCAGAATTATCTGACGAGTGATAGCAGTGCCGGCCTCAATGGTTGTGGATATCATTGGTTTTCCATCAATTAGCCATTGTTGACCTAGTTTTAAACTAGAGGTTGGTAACCAAGTGCCTTTAAAGTCGGCAGGTTTTGCTAATACGGTTAATTGATAATTCTCTGGTGAGATGTTTAATGGGATCAGTTTAGTGCTACGTCCATAACGATCCGTTTGGATCAGGCCGCCAGTAAAAGCCAAGCCTGAAAAATGCAGTTCACCTACTTTATCTGCGCTGACATTGAAAGTCTGTTCAACGACGGTGGCTTGCAATCCATCAATCACGGTTTGGTATTGTTTACTTTCACCAACAGGGGAAAACTCAACGCCATTGCCTTGTGGGGTTATGATGTTGGGATCTTTTAAACGACGCGTATCAGCAAAGATGGCAATTTTGGCATGAAATTGTGCCGTTTCACCTTCGTATAATTCTGACTTGGTTAATTCACCACTGACTTTAATCACATCACTGCTTTTTGGTGCTGTGGCGTCTTTGTTGACTCGAATTGTGATTGGATTAGTTTTCTCACCGGCAACGTTCAAACTAGGAATGGTTAGCGTGCCCATTCTTGTTGGAGCAATAGAGACCGTCCATTGACTTTGTACACTGTATTCGCCATTGACGAGTGATCGTGAGCTACCAAAGCTCACTTGGCCTGAGCGGAAGTCGTTACCAAGCTGGCTTGTATCAAACTTACTTTGATCGGCACTTTTATCGACTGACACCATTAACTGAATCACTTCGTTTTCAGTAATTTGGTTTTTGCTCACGGTTGCTGTCGCTTGAGCGTAACTTAACGAGATGCCACTTACACACAGCACTGCAAATAAGACGACTTTTTTTATTAGAGACGTATTAATAATAGAAAAGCGCATTGTAGAAGCCTTCATCATGGAAGATAGGGTGACTTGTTTTATACTCATCAAAATTACCATTCATTTTCAGAAGCTTGTGGCGCTTCTTGTTGTTGAGCTTGTAAATAGAGTTGGGCACGAAGTAATTCATCTTCTTTTGCGCCAGATTGCTCTAGTTTCTGTAAACGAGGATCGGTTTTTATCACATCACTGTTTGGTGGCACTTGTTGTGATTGCATCTGAGCTTGTTGTTTCTCGTCTGCTTTATCTTGCTCGCTTTTTTTGTCTTCTTCAGCTTTAGCTGCGGCTGATTTCTCTTCTTCTTGTTTTTGCTGTTGTTCTTTTTCTTTTG
>NZ_CAWPRC010000167.1:0-32300 GCF_963890165.1 Aliivibrio sp. SR45-2
TGCATTACTTCGTACCCCCTACCGGAACCATACATAATTGGAATTAAACCGATAATCACTGTCAGTACTGTCATCATGACAGGACGAACACGTAACCCTGCGCCCTCACCAATGGCTAACGTTAAATCTTGTTGTGTTACCGAGTTACTGTTTTCTTTTGCTGTCGCTTGTTTTTCATCCCATGCTTGGTTCAAATACACCAACATGATCACACCAATCTCAACCGCAACACCGGATAAAGCAATAAACCCTACACCAACGGCGATCGAGAAATTGAAGTTTAAGATGTGCATTAGCCACAGACCGCCAACCATAGCTAACGGCAATGTCCCCATGATAATTAACACCTCCCCTACTCGTTTAAAACTTAAATACAAAAGCAGCATAATAATCGCGATGGTTACAGGAATAACCGTCGTTAATTTCTCTTTTGCTCGTTCCATGTATTCGTATTGACCAGACCAACCAAGGGAATAGCCCGCGGGTAAATCCAATTGATCATGCACAGCTTGTTGAGCCTCATGCACATAAGAGCCTAGATCTCGACCATCAATATCTACAAACACCCAACCATTAGGTCGTGCATTTTCTGTTTTTATCATTGGTGGACCATCTTCATAACGAATATCAGCGACATCAGCTAAAGCAATTCGAGCACCGTTCGCCGTTATCAATGGCAAGTTCTGCAACTTAACAACAGAATCACGATACGATTGTGGATAACGAACATTAATTGGGTAACGCTCCAACCCTTCAATGGTTTCTCCTACATTCATTCCACCCACAGCTGTTGATATAACTTGTTGAATGTCTTTAATATTTAAGCCATATCTAGCGGCTTGGCGACGTTTTATATCGATATTTATATAACGCCCACCAGCGACTCGCTCTGCATAAACCGAGGTGGTTCCTTTAACGTTATTTAAAATAGGTTCTAACTCTGCGCCGATCTTTTCTATTACGTTAAGATCTGGCCCTGCTATCTTTATCCCTATTGGGGTTTTAATTCCTGTTGCTAGCATATCGATACGCGTTTTGATTGGCATCACCCACGCATTCGTTATTCCAGGGAATTGAATCAATTGGTCTAGCTCTTTTTTAATTGACTCAGTAGTTACACCGTCACGCCATTCATCTTTAGGCTTGAACTGAATAACCGTCTCTATCATTGTTAATGGTGCTGGATCGGTTGCTGTTTCTGCTCGCCCCACTTTTCCCCACACGGTATCGACTTCTGGAACGGTTTTAATCAGTTTATTGGTTTGCTGTAGTAACTCTCGCGCCTTACCAATTGAGATTCCTGGATAGGTTGTTGGCATGTACATTAAGTCGCCCTCATCCAATGGTGGGATAAACTCACTGCCCATTTTAGAGATTGGATAATATGACGATCCCATTAAGACCACGGCAACCAAAAGTATCGTTTTTGGAAAGCGTAAACTCAAATTCAGTAATGGTCGGTAAAGTGCCACTAGCGTTTTGTTTATTGGATTTTTGTTCTCAGGCAATATTTTACCTCGAACAAAATAGCCCATTAATACAGGTACTAAGGTAATTGCTAGGCCAGCAGAAGCCGCCATTGCAAAGGTTTTTGTGAAGGCTAATGGGGAGAACATCTTCCCTTCTTGGCCTTCTAATGCAAATACAGGAACAAAGCTTAAGGTAATGATAAGTAATGAGAAAAAGAGTGGAGGTCCAACTTCTTCTGCCGCTTTACCTATTACCTGCCAACGGTTTTCGTCCGTTAATGGTGTTTTTTCTATGTGTTTATGAACGTTTTCTATCATTACGATAGCACCATCAACCATTGCACCAATGGCAATTGCGATACCACCTAATGACATGATGTTGGCATTAATTCCTTGCCAATGCATAACAATGAACGCACAAAGGATCCCAACAGGCAGACTTAATGCAATAACCAACGAAGAACGAATATGAAATAAGAATAAAGCACAAACAATGGCAACGACGATAAACTCTTCAGCCAATTTCTCCCATAAATTTGTTACTGCATGGTCAATAAGTTTAGAGCGGTCATAAGTTGCTTTAATTTCAACGCCTTCTGGTAAGCCTTTTTGTAATTGAGCCAATTTTTCTTTTACATTCGAAATGACGTTACTGGCATTTTCACCAAAGCGCATGACAATCACGCCACCAACCGCTTCGCCTTCTCCATTAAATTCAGAGATACCACGGCGCATTTGTGGTCCAAGATTAATATCAGCAATATCACCAAGCAATAAAGGCGTTCCCTTATCGGTTACTTTTAGCGGCAATGATTTTATGTCTTCAATACTGCTTAAGTAACCCGATGTACGAACCATGTGTTCAGCTTCCGCGACTTCGATAACCGAAGCGCCCGCCTCTTGATTCCCCTCTTTAATGGCTTTATTAATTTGTTGTAGTGTTAGGTTATAAGCTCGCAATTTATCAGGATCAATTTCCACCTGATATTGCTTCACCATTCCACCTACCGTAGCAACTTCTGATACGCCATCGACCGTTTGCAGTTCATATTTTAAAAACCAATCTTGCAAGCTGCGTAATTCGGCTAAATCGTGCTTACCGGTTTTATCTTGTAATACATAACTGTATACCCAACCAACCCCTGTCGCATCGGGCCCTAATGTGGGTTTTGCCTCTGCGGGTAATCTAGGCGCAACTTGGCTTAAATACTCCAACACCCTCGAACGCGCCCAGTACATGTCGGTATCATCATTAAAAATGATATAAACATAGGAATCACCAAAGAATGAAAAACCACGAACCGTTTCAGCCCCCGGAACCGCAAGCATTGCGGTAGTTAACGGGTAAGTCACCTGATCTTCCACCACTTGAGGCGCTTGACCTGGGTAGCTGGTTTTAATGATCACTTGAACATCTGAAAGATCAGGCAAAGCATCGACTGGTGTATTCTTTACACTGTAAATTCCTGCAACAACTAAAGCAAAAGTCGCAACGAGAACTAAAAATCGATTTTTAATCGACCAACGAATAATGGCGGGGATCATAATAACGCCCCTTCTTTTTCAATCTCAATCAATTGATATTCATCATTCACTTTTTGAACTAAAAACTGAACCGCTTCACCTTCACGAAAAGAAGCCAAATCAATCTCTTTCTCAACCGAAAAATTAATTTCACCCGCTTTCCAATCCCATTGTGAGACGGCTTTATGATCAAAGGTAACCATGCCAAAATCAGCCATTAGCATAGTAATATTGCCAGAAACCCAAACACTGTTTTCGGGACCATTAATTCGGCTTAATTCTGCCGTCTTGCTTGATTCAGAATCCAATAAGAATTGCGCTGACGTGACTACTTTATCGTTTTCTTTCAATCCCTTAACTATTTCTACTTTATTGCCTGCTTCACGACCGGCAATAACTCGGGCTGAGCGATACTTCCCATTTCCTTCATCCAATACCACTCGGGCCATGCCATTTGAACGGATGACCGCTTGACGAGGTATCGTTAATACTTCTTCTTTTGTTTTAGGGTGAATGGTTATATTAGCGAACATATTTGGTTTCAATACACCATCTTGGTTATCGAATTTTAAACGCATGCGCATGGTTCGTGTTTTTGGATCCAAAATCGGATAAACGTAATCCACTTCACCTTCCCATCGTTTCCCAGGGACCGCATCTAACGTCATCACCGCTTTATTACCAGAAGATAACCAGTGAGCCTGACGTTCAAAAACTTCAGCATCTACCCATACATTTTCTAAAGGTCCTGCACTAATAACGATTTGAGAGGGTGATAAATAGCCACCTTCTCGAATATTTAAACTCGCAATGACACCGCTTGAAATCGCTTTTATCTCTATGTTTTTATTTGCTTTACCGCTTCTAACAATAGAATTAACTTGAGCTTTATCCACACCCAATGACTGCAAACGTTCTCTTGCGCCTTTGACCAGTCCTTTTCGACCTGTTCGATACGCGTTTAGTAGCTCTTCTTGTGCTTTCACCAATTCAGGAGAGTAAAGAGTAAATAACACATCGCCCTTATTTACCTTTTCACCTATGGCATTGATATTTAGCTTTTCAACCCAGCCTGCTACACGTACGTTTACTTGCCACAACTTACTTTCATCAAACGCGATATAACCCACAGTATCTATATTTGGAGACAGGATCGTTTTCTCAACAAAAGCACTTTTTACGCCTAAATTGTTCACCACGCTTGGATCTATTGTTACGGTGCCCGCTGGTGACTTCTCACCTTGTGCATCGTCGGCATAAACAGGCACTAAATCCATACCCATAGGTGATTTACCCGGCTGATCTCTGCGATAATTGGCATCCATAGGGGCAACCCAATACAAAGGCTCACTGCTTGATGATGCGCTATTTTCTTGAGCCGTCATCGCCATTGCGCTCATCGTATGCCCCGAGTATAAATTCATGCTCGCTGCACCAACAACACCGCCAATAACAACTGAAAGTAATGCTATTTTAACTGGTTTCATATTCTCTTCCTTAATGCTCAGACGGGGTTATTTTTGGTGCAGATACGGCATAATCAAAGCCATTTAAATAAAAAGCTAAGTTACTGTATGTTTTACTTAAATCACTGAATAAACGCTGTTTCTCTAACTCAATACTCAGCTCATCATTGGCTGCGGAAATCACATCATTAAATTGTGCCGTATTATTTTCATAACCTCGTTCTACCGCTTTGGTTCTTTCTTTTGCTTGAGGCAATAACGTATTGTTGTAACGAGAAAGACGTTGTTCAAAATTAACTTTATCCACCAACAATGAATTCACTTTGGCGTTCAATTGTCGTAATAGCACATCACGTTGTGACTTCGCAGAACCCACTTGATATTGTGCAGCCGCATAATTTTGATCTTGACGTTTATCGGTAAACAGAGGGATGTCCATCGTTAAATAAGCGCTGACTAAATCAGAGGCGGGTTGCCCCCCCATTCCATTCGCTTGACGATAACCGTACATAACCTCAACACCAAATTGAGGAGAGTAAGATTCATTGGCAATATCTACTTTTGTTTTTGTTGCTGTGATCGTGAGTTCACTCATTTTTACGGTTGGGTTTGAATTTAATAAGTCATAAAATTCAGTTTCTTGAGGTGATTTACTCGCTAATAGTCGCTCTAAGGTAGACCACTCTAGTGGTGTTATTTCTTTTGATTTTTGATCCGCTAAGTTAGGTAGCCATTCGCTAAGCTGCGCATAAATTCGTCCTTGTAATTGACGATTTGTTTGCAACTTCTCATCGAGTCGAGTTAGCTGAAGCTGTGCTTGAAGAAGATCCTGACTTTCGCTTTTACCAATGGCGTAATTGGTATTAATGTATCTTTCCATTTCAGACAATAGCTGACGGTTTTCATGCAAAATCGCCTCTGCTTTTTGTAAGAAGCCTAGCTCTATCCACAGTTGGGTGATTGTATTTGCTACATCGAGTTCACGAACTTGAATTTGCATCGCCAATACATCCGCTTGCTGCCCAGTTTGCTTTTGTTGTAAATCTAAACTTGAGCCTCGCCCAAACTTCTGCATTAATCCGACAGAAATATTGGTCATTGGATCGTCATCAAACTTAAAACTGTCTACTGGTAGCCCACCAAATCCGACTTTAAGAGTAGGATCAGCAAGCGTTGAACTTGCAATACCAATGGAGCGTAATGCTTGTGATTGCGCGTATATTTGATCTCGACTTGCATCTGAAGACAACGCTTGTTCGATAAGCTGCGTCAATTGACTTTCTGCCAAGGCTTGACCTGAAAGTACTAGCGAGATCATTGAAGCTAACCACACCTTTTTAGAGCGTGTACGTAATGTATTTTTCATGGAATTATTCCAATAATGACGTGATGCATGAAGACGGATCACAGCCATGATTAAACCGATAAATAAGCGTTAAATATCTTATTTAGAGAATTGATTTAATTGAAATTACGCGATTGGAGGGCGGTAAAGCGAAGAAGAGGTAAATGAACGTGTTTGCTCATTATATTGAGCATATACAATCACGGATGCAGTTGCATTAGTATGGGCCGTAAGCCCGATAGGTAAAGCATAAACAGACACAACACAAATGGTTTTACAACAGCTATCGCCTTGTTCAGAGCAAGGGTAGCCGCTATCCATCGACATTGATGACGTATCACATTGTATATAATTGTTTGGGTCATTGTCTGATGTATTGCTTTGCGTTGAATGGTGCTCAGGCATGCAGTCATACATAGCATCAGAATCTTGAGCTGTATTCATCTGCGTATTCATCTGCGTATTCATCGTCATTCCTTCCATTTTCATTGGATAGCTGTAAGCAACACTAGATAGCACTAATGCCATCAGTGTAACGCTTGTTACTAACCATTTAGAAAAAGAAGTAAACACAAATAACATCCAACAATAATGAATTAGTCAGATAATAAGGCTTCCACTAGGGGGAAGGTCAACGGTTTTATGTGAAAGCTCTCTCATTTATGAAAACAACCAGTATCAAAATCTCAACGAATTAATCTAACGCATATATTTAGTTAAAAGTACTTGGTAGATTACGCAAAAATTCAAGGATGTTCTTTTAATGAAAAACTCTCATAAAATCGCGAGCTTAGAACTTGGAAGGTTATTTGCTCTATTCGCAATTATTGCTCTGCACTCTCAAATCTTCATGACCTATTTATTAGTCGATGATGTTCCCGTTTTTGGTTATGCTTTTAATCAACTGACCCGTTTTGCTGTTCCCTTCTTTTTTATTCTGTCTGGTTACTTGATCCAACCTAAGTTATCAATATCACCGTTCAATACACTTAAGAAATACTCATCACCATTAATCAAAATCTGGCTAGTTTGGAGCCTATTATGTCTAGCAATGCCATTTAATTGGCAACGGGTAGCAACAGATGGGTACTTAGCTGAGCGTACGGGTTACTGGAATTGGTTAACTCAAAACCCTCTAAATGCCTTAATGGAAGGCGGTATGGTACATTTGTGGTTTATCCCTGCATTGGTTATCGCGGTTGCGATTATCGCATTATTCATTCATTTGAATAAATCGTCTTTGCTTATTCCGGTTGCGGTTATCTTGTATACTTATGGCGTTATGGGCGGAAGTTATCAAACATTAACTGAGGTATGGACGCCCTTTTTTACTCGTAATGGCCCTTTCTTTAGTACGTTGATGATAGTGATTGGCTTTGAGCTGAGAAAGCGTAATGTCACTTTATCTTCAACAAAGTCCTTACTACTCTTGCTGGCAGGTATAGTTATTCATTTTAGTGAGGCGTATTGGCTAACCACTTATCATGTTCCTTTTAATCAACATGATTTCTTAACAGGCACACCATTGATAGGTATCGGTCTATTTTTATTGTT
Source organism: Aliivibrio sp. SR45-2 (assembly GCF_963890165.1). Classification (NCBI taxonomy): domain Bacteria; kingdom Pseudomonadati; phylum Pseudomonadota; class Gammaproteobacteria; order Vibrionales; family Vibrionaceae; genus Aliivibrio; species Aliivibrio sp. SR45-2. The sequence continues at coordinate 7,359 of NZ_CAWPRC010000167.1, forward strand.
GTTATCTAGACCTAATATAGGGAACCACCCGCTGACGTTTAAATTAAGTAGACATGTACTTAGTATTTATGTGTGCCATTTATTGTGTGTAGTAGTGATGTTGAATATTACAGGGATGATGGGCATAACATTAGCAGCAAAAGATTTTTTGATAGTTTTTGGGACGGTTGTACTATCTACTTCATTCGTTCTTATTGTAGATAGAACTTTTCTTAAAAGATGGTTATTTAGATAAAAATACGGCGATGCACGGTACTTTCTATGCATCGCCTTTAATGTATTAATTAAATACGATTTAAAACATCGAACGCTTTCATAACCGCATCACTTGCCATCACTCGTCCATGCCCTTGATTTTCTGTTGGGTATAACGTGACATTTTCAATGTGCTCAGAAGCAGATTTTGATAAATCAAAGCTCGTAAATCGATCTTCTTTATCATGCACAATAATAGTCTGGCTTGTGCGTTGTTGTAATCGCTGGTATGGATTAAAACTGTCGATAGTTCGTTGATATTGATGTTCAATATCACCAACAATCGCTTTAAATAACTTAATTGAATAGCCCGAACGTTCAATACTGTTGAATAAGTTTTCGGTGTAATTCAATACTGGAGCGATCAAAAGCAAAGGTGTGTCATCTAATTTAATATGGTGACACTCTAAAACAGCAGCGGTGCCCATACTGTGAGAGATAACACCCGCGACTTCATATTGCTCATCAAGTACCGCATTTAGTCCTTCAATAAAGGCTGGTAAATGCGCATGTTTGCCTTCACTTTGACCGTGAGCAGAGTGGTCAAAAGCTACGGCAGTAAAACCTTTAGAGGCAATGTACTCCATCAATGGGTAATATTGACTTGAATTACCAGACCAACCATGAGCTAACACCCATACAGGACCTGACCCCAACTGATACAAGCTAAGCTCTCCTTCTGGTGAGTTCAACTTACTTTTTATTAGCCCTGAAGGTTCTGCATTTTTAGGTTTTGTTCTTACTGGTGTTAATAGTAATTTTCGTCCCATTTTCTTTGCATGATCTGGAATAAGCATATGATGTAAGCGCGTAACAGCATTCAAAGCACTGCGTTTAAAGCTGAACTTTTTCTCTGTTCCAAAATAAATTTCCTGACTCATATTTTATCCAATTTATCATTTTATGCCGTTATCTTAACTAAGATGGTTAAATTGTCGAGTAAAGGTTCTATTTTTTAACAATTAAGTCACAAACAAGAAAGTAACCACATATAGACTGTCACTAAAAACATAACATGCATAAAAAATACATGTTATTAATTGCCCTTTACGTTATACTTCTTCTGTATCCCTAATTTTGGAATCATTAATCATGAATATTACTGATAAAGCCGTTGAAGAAAAAATCCCACCACTCTTACGTTTAGGCTTTCGCCCTTTCTTTTTACTGGGTAGCATTTACGCAATTATTGCGGTATCTGTATGGGTATGGGCATTTCAGACAGGTCAACCGAGCCAGCTAACCGTTCCTGCTTTATGGTGGCATGTCCATGAAATGCTATTTGGGTTTTCAATGGCAATTGTTGCAGGGTTCGTGTTGAGCGCAGTTCAAAACTGGACTGGTGTTAAAGGAACCTCTGATAAACGACTCGGCTTTATTGTGTTGTTATGGTTATTACCAAGAATTCTTTTTTGGACACCAACACCACTTTGGATCATTTCTAGTATTGAAGCCTTATTCCTTGCTGCTATCGCGTATGAAGTTGGATTCCGTGTTATTAAAACAAAAGGCGTTCGTAATTTCTTCTTTATTCCTTTATTTATTGTCGCTATTGCTGCCAATTTTGCTAGCTATGCCACGATTAAAGGATTACCGCCGTTTACTTCTGCGGCCGTTTGGGAATCTATGTTGTGGTGGTTTACCTTACTGATTTCGGTAATGGGGGCACGTGTTATCCCTTTCTTTACTGCACGTCGCTTTCAGTTTGAAAAAGCACAACCTATTTTATGGTTAGAAGCATTATGTAATATCCCGCTTGCAATGCTATTTATCCTTAGTTTTTTCCCATTAACAGCGGAAGAGATCAGTCCTTATTTAATGATTGTAGCCGGTTTTGCACAGTTAATTAGAATGGGTCGTTGGAAGAGTCATAAAACACTCAGTGAACCGTTAGTATGGTCACTTCATGCGGGGTATTTATGCATTCCTGTAAGCCTACTGATCCGTGGGTTCGCAGACGATGGATTTATTTCTCATACCGCCATTCATTTATTTGCTATTGGGGCACTAGGAGGCGTTATTTTAGCTATGATCGCACGTGTGACAATGGGTCATACTGGCCGTGAAATATATAAAGGTCCTGTTATGTGGCCGGCCTTCTCAGCTATTGTCCTTGCTGCTGTTATTCGATCTGTTGGTGTAATTGTTTTCCCTGAATATATGATGAACATGATCAATATTGCAGCCGTATTATGGGCCTTTGCATTTGGTCTCTTTGTTTGGCACTTTGCCCCGATGTTATGTAAAAAACGAGTTGATGGTCACCCCGGTTAATTTACAGCGCAAATAAACAAGATCTAACTCACACATTGCAGAACTTACTGTCAACATTAACAATAGTTAATGTTGACACAACCTTTCCTTAATCTTGCCCTCTGTATTCTTACCTTAAATTAAAAAATACGAAATTTTACTTTAAGGAATACAATATGAATGTACTTGGTTATATGCAGAAAGTAGGTAAGGCGCTGATGGTTCCCGTCGCTACGCTACCTGCTGCTGCAATCTTAATGGGTGTTGGTTACTGGATGGACCCAACAGGCTGGGGCGCAAATAGCGTACTTGCTGCATTTCTAATTAAATCAGGTGGCGCTATTATCGATGTAATGCCAATGCTATTTGCGATTGGTGTTGCGTTTGGTTTAAGTAAAGACAAAAATGGTTCAGCGGCACTTGCGGGTTTTATTTGCTTTACTGTTGTTACTACCCTTTTATCTCCAGCGGTTGTTGCTCAACTTGAAAGCATTCCATTGGATCAAGTTCCTTCTGCATTCGCAAAAATCAACAACCAATTTGTTGGTATTATTGTCGGTATTATTTCTGCTGAAATTTACAACAAATACTCAACGGTTGAACTACCAAAAGCATTAGCTTTCTTTAGTGGTAAACGTCTTGTTCCTATCCTGACATCGATTGCTGGTATGGCATTATCATTCGTTCTTTTATACGTATGGCCTGCCATTTTTGACGCCCTAATCTCTTTCGGTACTCAACTTCAATCAATGGGTGCAGTTGGTGCTGGTCTGTTCGGTTTCTTTAACCGTTTAATGCTTACAGTTGGTATGCACCATGCCCTTTACCCTGTATTTTGGTTTGATGTTGTTGGTATTAACGACATTCCAAATTTCTTAGGTGGTGCACAGTCTATTGCTGATGGTACTGCGGTTATCGGTCAAACGGGTATGTACCAAGCGGGTTTCTTCCCTATCATGATGTTTGGTCTGCCAGGTGCAGCTCTGGCTATTTACCATTGTGCAGAAGAACGCAATAAAGCCGCTGTTTTCTCTATCATGCTTGCAGCAGCAATGGCGTCATTCTTTACCGGTATTACAGAACCTCTAGAATTCAGCTTTATGTTCCTTGCTCCATGGTTATATTTAATTCATGCAATCTTAACGGGTATTTCTTTATACATCGCTGCAAGTATGCATTGGATGGCAGGTTTTGGTTTCTCAGCAGGTCTTGTTGATTTCGCTTTATCAACTCAGAATCCATTGGCGGTTAAGTGGTACATGCTTATTCCACAAGGTCTTGTATTCTTTGTTCTTTACTACACTATATTTAGATTTGCGATTAAGAAGTTCAACTTCCTAACTCCGGGTCGTGGTGAAGACATGAATAAAGATGATTCTGTAGAAGAAAACATTACTGATGTTGCCACTGCGTATATCGAAGCAATTGGTGGTTCAGAAAATATCCTAGAAGTAGATAACTGTATTACACGTCTACGTTTAACCGTGAAAGATTCAAGCCTTGCTGATAGCGACAAACTTAAATCTCTTGGTGCCATTGCAGTGGTTCCAATGGGTAAAGGTGGTCTGCAAGTTATTATAGGCTTAGGAAAAGTGGATAGAGTCGCTGCAGAAATGAAAGTGATTTTAAAAGCCTAACTTCATAATGTTCGTACCAGATATTATGTAAGTGCAACTCAAGAGTCTTAATTATTCCCTCTTTAAGGCTCTTTATGATGTATTTATACACGAAGCATTGTTACTCATTAGTTATCTATTCTTTATCTGATACACACTCGATTGCTGAGTAGGCTTCTTGCTCATTCATTCCTGAGCCATAAGCGCCACAATGCTGACATTCACATTGGTATATTTCAGCAGTAAAATGGTAGCAATTTAACTCTTTATTCCCACATTCAGGGCAATCTACCACTTTCTCTAAAAATTCACGTTTAAGTGCTTTTTGTTCTTGTTGCTCCCTAAAATATTGGGTTAATTCAAAATTGAATTGCTTTCCTACCCCATTATTTGGGTTCTCTTTAGGATAATCATCAAAATAACGACTCACTATATTTAATCCATCAGTAAAATTCAGTGATGTAGTTATATTAAAATAGTTGCCATTTCACTAGATACCAAATGTAAACTTTGCCCTTCTTTCCACAGAATTCAGAAAAACACGTTAATTTGATTTTAAGGCACACAAGCTCTCTTTCATTTACGTTTTAACTTTTATGAATTCAAACTTATTTATTGTTACAATAAGCCGACTTAACATAGAGATAAACAAATGAAAATACTGGTTATAGAAGACGATCAAACCACTCGCGAATTTATCGCAAAAGCGCTTGAACAAGAAGGGTTTATCGTTGATAACTCAGGAGATGGAAAAGAAGGCTTAATGATGGCCATCAGCTGTGAATACCAATTAATCGTATTGGATCGTATGTTACCCAATATTGATGGTTTAAAAATTCTCTCTGCGATTCGAGCAACAGGAAATAATACGCCTGTACTGATACTTAGCGCGTTAGACAGCGTAGACCAGCGAGTTGAAGGCTTAATTGCAGGCAGTGATGATTATCTAACTAAGCCTTTTGCCTTAGCGGAATTATTAGCCCGAATTAATATCATTCTCCGTCGTAATCGACCAATCGAAAGTTTCTCTAATGAGATAAAAATCAATAATCTCCTCATTAATTTGCGGTCTCAAAAAGTCACCATAAATAACAACGCCATCTCTCTACAAAATAAAGAGTTTATCTTATTACGTTACTTAGCAGAGCACGTGAACGAAGTTGTCTCTCGCATGCGTTTATTTGAAGCGGCATGGGATTATCACTTTGATCCTAAAACTAACGTTATTGATGTGCATATTGCTAAATTACGTAAGAAACTAGAGCAAGGCGGAGCGATCAATTTAATCGAAACCGTTCGTGGAGCGGGTTATGTTATTAGACAAGCGTGATGAACTTTATCGTTCTTCTATTCTAAAACTGCTGATCTGGTTCGCTATCGGCCTATTTTCAATGATGGCACTATTACTGTATCAACTGTATTCAACCTCTGTAAATTTATATAATAAAAATCTAGATGAATGGCTACAAGCAGAAACATCGCAACTTCAAACGATTGCAAAAACCGAAGGCATAGAAGCGCTTCATCAAAGTATTAGCAATGTTAATAACAGCAGATATATTTACCAACTGGTTAATCATGCGTATCCCGCACCGACAGACACTTCGGTGACCACTTACCCTATCATTGCCCAAATAAAGCAGTATCAAGCTCAAAATAACCTACCAGAAATGAGAGCAACAAAAATTGAGCTTTCTGACGGTTCTGAATTAACCATAGGTATTGACCAAGAACGATATTTACATTTTAAAAACCAATTAGATTCATCCGTGATCTGGGGGACATTTTTTCCTTTTATTGCGTTATGCTTGATCGCGATTCTTATTGCCGTTTACATTCTTAAACGATTAAACCTTGTTAACCAAACCATGAATCGAGTCATGTTAGGCGAACGAAATGTTCGTTTAAAAGTTGGGCCTGATATGAATGAATTTGATTTACTGGCTCTGCATTTAAATAATATGTTAGAACAAATGGAAAGCAGTGAATCCAAATTAAAATCATTAACCGTCGATATTGCTCACGATCTTAGAACCCCAATGAGTCGTATAAAACTAAGAATTGAAGACCTATTAAACGATAAAAACCTATCAAATAACCATCAAATACAGCTAGATAACATTCAATCTGATTTTTCATTACTCTTGGATACGTTCAATGGAATGATGGAGCTTTATCATTTAGAACACGTCGGTACCCCGATAAATAAACAATCTTGTGACTTAAGTAAAATTGTTCGTGATGCGATGGAATTTGCAGAACCAATGGCACATGATAAACAACAAAAGCTGTATTTAACGGTAGAGATGCCCTGCCCATTATATGCAAACCCTAGTCTACTTTTTAGAGCCATATTTAATATCATTGATAACGCAATTAAATACACTCATGAAGGTGGGGTCATTGAGGTGATTGTCGATTGCTTTGGTGTGGTAGTGGCTGATAACGGTGTGGGCATAAAGCCAGAAGACAGAGAAAGAGCATTAGACCAATTAGTTCGTTTAGATCCAAGTCGAACTGAGCATGGGTTTGGTTTAGGATTAGCCTTGGTTAAAACTGTCATGAAAATACACAATGGCAAAATCAGTTTAAGTGATAATTACCCTGGTTTACGCGCTCGTTTATTATTTGATGACACATTAAATAAACAGGCATCAGATAATTAACGCAGCACATTCCATGCTTCACACATCACCCTAAACTGTTCAGCATTGCCCGACTCTCTATCTGGGTGGTGCTGCATGGCTAATTTTCGCCATTGTTTACGGATTTCTTTTTCAGTTGCACTTTCTGATAATCCAAACCGTTTTAATGCTTGAATACGATCCATTGATGATGCATTCGTCCCACCCAAATACCGGCGATAATTATTCCAAAATTCGTTTAATAAGCGCTGTACTTCTCCCTCTTCGACTTGATAATTAATCCAATCTAAATAATATTCACGTAAGGGGTGTGCCGCATCAATCGTCTGTTGGTTGTTTTTGGTTTCCAGCTCAGAGAACAATTGAATGTTCATCGCTTCAACTTGTAGCCATTGCTCTGGATATAACTCTGTTTGCAACTGATAAAGCGCATTCATGATTAAGAAATTACGCTTAAACAAATCTTTATCTATACTCTCATCCAGTTGTTTTAATAAACCTTTCTCGATTAAATAAGCAGAAAGTGTGTGTACCTTCCACGCCTGATTCAATTCTTGTAAAACCTCAAATAAAGGCCATACAAGGGGATTTTCAAACTGACCTTCATTTTGTTCTACGCTTTTATTGTCTGTCATTTTATATCCCCTTTAATCTAATTATCAGACGCTTAATCAATATCAACATTGATTATTTACTTAGATAAACACCATTATTTGTTATGTTTTATCTGTTTAATTAAGTGATTCATGATCCAAACGCAATATAGAGTAAATATAATAACACCACTCATGATCAGCGCCATTCTGATCCAAGGTTGCTCAGTCGCTAAACGATAGTCTGCTATGTGATAAATAGTAGGAAGCCACACCGCAAAGACCCCAATAACAAGGCCTGCTTGTAGCATTCTAAATACAAATTCTTTATTAAAAAACAGAGTAAAAGGAAGTAAAAAAAGCACAGAAACAACAATCACATTCCCTTCTCGTAAAAAGTGAGCAGCCATTATCCAATACGCTAAAAATACAATCATTGTTCGCCACATTGATGATAATCCTCTATTTCTTGGTTTGTTTACTAAAATACGAGTTCGGATTATACCTTTTCGAGCTCATACCTGCTTAGGAATTAGTCATAAAAAATGGCAGTCATTTCTGACTGCCATTTTATTTACAAACTTAACTCACTGTTACTCTGCAATCTCTGCTTCTTCCAGTGTTTGTTGAGTTCGACTTGCCGCTGTTTCTTGTCCAAAGCCTTTCAAGCCAACCACATGAACGTGCTCGCGATCTTTGAAGATCTTACGAACCAGCTTATAAGTCGTCCCTTTTTCTGGGCTAATGTTTTCTGGTGCCGCGATTAATAATTGCATATCCAGGCGCTCACATAACTCGAATAGGGTCGCGATAGATTTACCATCTAGACGCGCCGCTTCATCCAAGAACAATAGACGACAAGGCATAATGTCTTTACTACGAAGACGACGAGATTCATCTTCCCAACTTTGGATAACCATCAGTAGGATCGCTTGACCTGTACCAATCGCTTCACCTGTTGATAATGCACCCGACTCTGCTTGTAACCAACCATCAGTACCGCGATTTACTTCAATATTTAGTTCTAAGTAGTTACGGTAATCCAGTAACTCTTCACCCAATGTTTGCGGTGAACGTTGACCAACATCGATGTGTGGGTTGATACGTTGGAACAATTTCGCAATCGCTTCAGAGAACGTAAAGCGGGGGTTACCAAATAAGTCTTGGTGCTGTGCTTGATGCTCAGACAGACCAGCAAGTAGCATCGCATGGGTTTCACGGATACCTACGTTTAGACGAACCCCCTTAACTTGACCAAAACCAATTTGAGATAAGCCTTGGTTTAGCATGCGAATACGGTTTTGCTCACGTTGAATCGTTTTACGAATAATACTCGCCACACTTTCAGAGCTTAATGCTAAGCGATTTTCACGAGACGTTAGTTCTTCAGTCAAACGACCAAGCTCTGTTTCCATCTCTTCAATTGCTTCAACTGGATCATCCGTATGAATGATATCTTGGCGAATACGCTCACGAAGATGTTGATAAACAGCAATGTAGAACAGAACTTTACGCTCTGGCTTACTTGTGTCTTCAGACGCTCGTAATGAATCACGTAAGTCTTCATTATCAGCGACAGCTAGACGAAGCGCACCCAATGATTTATCCGACATTGAACGCAGTTCTTCCGCACTTAAATACGCCAATTCACGTTTATGCAGACGACGCTCAACATCATTTTCACGAGCTAAACGTAGAACTGAACACCAACCCGCTTTTGCATTAACCACAAAGGTACGTAAATCTCGGTACAGTTTTTCAACTTTACGAGATTGTTTAACTAAGCCTTTAATCTCAAGTTCGTTTGATGTGATGCCTTTTTCAAGCTCACTCTTACGACCACGAGAACTGTGTAGACGCTCGTTTAATTCGCCCTTACGAACTTCAGCACGCTCTAGCGCACTTTGGTCTGCATGAACACCAAACTCTTGCAGTTCACGCTTAAATTCTTGAACCGTTTCTTGTTTCGCTTGATGTGAGCTCTTCAGCGACGCCATTACTTGGTTGTATTGGTTTGCTTGAGCTTGTGATTGTTTTTGTTGCCCTTTCGCTTTAGTTCGCGCTTGTTCTGCTTGTACTAATTTAGCTTTAAGTTGTTCATTTAGTTCACTGCTCTTATTAAGCAATGTGACTGCATCTTCATAACCAAAATGATGACGACGCTCGACTAAATCAGAAATAGCAAACAGTTGAGCTTTAATACTTTGCAATTGTGCATCAATTTGCTCATGTTCAGCTTTTAATGCATCAAATTGCTCAGGATCCACTTCTAATGCACGTTGCAGGTTTTCTAATTCTGCAATCGCTTTGCCATTTTGACGTAAGAAACTTTCGGCTTCTGATACTTGCTCAACTTGCACACTGATCTCTTCAAAGCGCTCAGTGATGGTTTCATCTTCAAGCACGTTGATGTGTGGTGCAATCTTAGCTAATTGAGACAGAGCCTCTTTTGACGCTAAAATTTGAGATTTATGTTGTTGCTCAGTCGCTACCAATTCATTTAATTGACGGCTTGCTTGTGATAATTGCTCACGTGCTTTTTTCAATTCAACTTCTGGATCGGCATCAAACGCGACTGCTAGGTGTGTTGATACAAAACCATTAAAGCTTTGGTATAGACGTTGCAGTTTTTGTGAATCAAACGCGGCTTTCGCGTGCTCTTCAACGGCAATTTCACGCTCTTCACGTAATGTGTCTAAACGCTGCTCACGAGCGGCACGACCAAACAATGGCAGCTCAGGGAAACGAGAATAACGCATTTGGCGATCATTTAGATGAACACAAACGGCATTCTCCATTTCATCGGCATCAAATACGCTGTCATCAAACGCATCAATATCGCCTTCAATGATATAAAGATCATCTGGGCAATCATCAAGATCAACCAATTTCTCTTTAATACCAGATAAGTCAGAAACAACAATAGCATGACGAGCTGGGCCATAAAGCGAGCTGAAATACGGTGCATCACTTAATGTGATATCGTCATAAATTTCAGAAAGCAGTACGCCACCTAATGTATCCGCAAGACCTTTAAGACGAGCATCACCACTACCACCAGGGGCAGCTAAGCGTTCAATTTCACCATCTAACTCTTCTTTACGAGTAGCAAGACGATCTTTATTGGTTGAAAGTACACGTTCGTTTTCTAGCGTTTCTTGCATTTGGCTGATAACCATATGGCTATCTTCTAACTCAACACCGCATTGGTCATTCAGTTTATGCAACGCATCATTACCTGCGATCCATTTTGGCGCAATGGATTCTAAGCGCTGAGTTTCAGAACGAAGTTGCTGTTCTTGACGTTTTAGCTCTGAGCGTTTATCTATAATGTTTTCTTGTTGCTCTTGAACCGTCTCAAGCATCTCTTCATGACGAGCTTGTTCTTCTTCAAGTATGATTTCAGAATCAACCGTGATGTTAAAGCGTTTTGCGTATTCAGCCGCTAATTCTTGAGCTTGGCGTTGTAAACGAACCGCACGCTCTAAATCTTTGTACTGTGCTTTAAGTTGCTCTGCACGCTCTGCAATATTGCTGAACTGGCGAGCTTGTTCAATTAACGCTTTTGCTTTATCTGACGCTTCGCTGCGCTCAACATGACCTGCAATTGAGGTAACTAATGCCAAGCCACGTTCAAATTGTTGAACCGCCGCAGAAGACAAATCCAACTTATGTTTAATCGCAAGAAGTGCGGTTGTTTGTCGATCTTCTTTTGCTTTTAACTCAGATTGAAGATCAATTGCATTGTTTTGCGTTAGTTCATCATTCGCTGTTAACTGTTGTGCTTTTTCAAGAGCTTTAACGGCTTGTTGATATTGAAGCGCACGAGTCTGCTGCATATCCAACGCTTGTTGGTAATCGGCAAGTTGTGTTTTAAGGCTATCAACTTCTTCTTCTGTTAATTGCGCTTGCTCTTCTGACATTGCAAGCTGTTCAGCGGCTTCTTCCACCACCATTACTTGCTCTTCTAAACGCTCTGTCAGCTCTTCTAGATCTTCAGAATAACGCTCAATCTTCTCTTGTTGGCGAACAGCTGTTTGCACTAATTGAAGATGATCAGATGCAGCTTGATAATCTTGCTCTAAGCCTGACTCAGAATCCGTTAATAAGCCTAATTCATTCTGCATATTATTCAATACAGAAGATAAACCCACCAAGCTACTTTGTGCGTTCATTAACTCAACACGGTGCGTTAATGTTTGCTCTACTTTCTTACGGCGATCATTTGCATGACGCATGTAATCAGACGCAACATAGTTGGTTGATTCAGTAATTAAGTGCTTAAATAAATCACGATCAGTCTGCGTGGTTTTAATCGCTTCTAACGTCATGCGGTTTTCACGCAGTGCCGCTTCCATGTCTTGGAACGCTTTTTTCACACCACCATTCTGAGGCAGTAGATAATCACGTAGAGAACGCGTGATTGCACTTGAGATACCGCCGTATAAAGACGCTTCAAGTAAACGATAGAACTTAGAACGATCACTTGTATTACGAAGTTTTTTAGGTAAAACACCGTAATCAAACATTTGTGCGTGGTAATCCGTCACCGAATTAAACGCTTTGAACTGAACACCTTCATAACCAGCTACAATGTCTTTTACTTCATTGATTTGACGAACACGAGCTTGATTATCAGACACTGCCTCGATCATTAAATCGGTTGGTTTTACATGACTTGGCAAACCAACAATAATGAACGGTTTGATGTCTACTTTCTTATCACGGCCAGCAACCTGTTGTAATTTAACCGCAAAAAGAACACGTTGATTACGTGAGTTTACAACGTCTAGTGCGGCATAACATGCACCCGGCTTTAATTTACCGTGTAAACCTTTATCACGAGACGCTTGTGAGCTACCCGCTTCGGTTGTATTACGGAAATGAAGTAATGATTGATCTGGAATTAGAGTCGTAATAAACGCGGCCATTGTGGTCGATTTACCGGCACCGTTACCACCAGAAAGCGTCGTTACTAGATTATCAATATCAAAGGTACGCGCAAAAAAGCCGTTCCAGTTAACCATGGTGAGTGATTGATATTTACCACGTTCAATCATGCTCATGCATCACCTTCCAATTCTAATTCATGCTGCTCTTCTGCAGATGTTTCACTTAATTTTTCATTTTCATCAAGATCGAAGCTAGATTGACTCGATTCTTCATTGTGAACCACAACGGCTTCACCATCGCGGATCAAGCGTAATTGTGCTTCTTTCATATCATCATTAGAACGAACATCAGCACCAAAGCGGAATACGGCTTCACTGATACGGAATTTACCTTGTTCGCCAACTTGAATGATCATACCAAGGCGCTTTAAACGACGCAGTGAAGTACGAACTTTATCAAATAGCTTTTCTTTATCTAAATCTGAACCTGATGCACGGTTTGTTACTAATTTCATTAACTTTTGTTCATCAGCTAACACTAATAGCTCATCAAACAGCTCTTGGTTAGTAAAGATACCTTCATGAGCCAAACGCTCAGGACTTAGGTATAAGAAACACAATACTTTACCAACAAGCATATCAACTTCAGCTAATACACTACGAGCAATTAAAGACGTTGAACGTGGACGCAAGTAAAAGAAGCCTTCCGGTGCTTTTACTAATTCAGCATGATAGCGTTGGTAGAACATACCTAACTCATGCTCAAATTCACGTAACAACGCATGATTATCTAAATCTTCGCTGGCAATATGGCGGCCAGAACGCAATAAACTGTCTAATGCTGGGAATAATGGATTAGCAATCGCTTTTGCTAACTTCTCAGGCATAAATTCTTCAATATTTGTCAATGACATTTGCTTGTACCTTCGCACCGAATTCGTTAATAGACTGCCAGTCAGGTTGAACGGCTTGGAAATCGGCTTCTGAATAACCGAGACGCACCGCTTGATCTACCACTAAACGGGCAAGATCAAAGTGCTGAGAATGAGGATGAATCGCTAGATAATCTTTAAGTATCGTACCTAACTCAATCGCTTCACCAGTGTCTTTATGACGTTGTAGCATTTCACTAACCTGTTCTGCTAAGAGATCCGCAATAACGGTCAGCTCTTCAAATTCCATTTCTTCAGGAACAATGCCTGTTACTTCGTCATCACGTAGCATAAGAGCTTCATCACGCATATCATGTAAACGCTCTGTATCTGCGTACGTTAATAACCATGGCGCATCAAAATACCCTTTTACAGAATCACGCAGACGCTGACTAAAGGCACGGTTTTTATCCATATCAATTGCAGTACGGATAAATTTATGTACGTGTCTATCGTAGCCAATCCATAGATCGATAGCTTGTTGTCCCCAACTCACAATACGATCCAACTTCATTTGTAATGAATACAATAAGGCGTCGATAAACTCTAACTCTTCATTACCATAAACAATTTCTTGAATATTCAGTAATTCAGTTTGAAGTTGATCGCCCGCCGCTTGCAGTGAATCTTGTAATTCACGTAGGTTACCGGATGTTTCATCCAATAGCTTTTCACAACTTGAAATCGCTTCACGCCAATTTTGATTTAACAGCTCAGCGATTTCTTCTTTTACTGATTGCTGTTGTTCATCCATTACTCGTTGGTTTAGATCGATACGATCAAAAATTTCACCAACAGAGTATTTCAAAACACCAAAAACATTTTTACGCCAATGTTTTGCTTCTCCGCCTTTTTCTGCGGCTTGTGATGCTTTTTGAATTTCTTCCGCTACCATCGCCAATTGAATAGAAAGCTTCAATTTAGAGAATTGACGATGACGAACGTAATAGTCGGTAATACCAATCGCTAATGGCGTGAGACGGTAGATGTTCATTCCATCCGTACTTTCACCACTAAAACGGCTAATTAAACGTTGTTTTACTAATTCATTGATTGCATTGTTCGCACGAAAAGCAATGGTGTCATTGGATTGTCCAAATAACCCACTAATGATTCCAAACGCATCGTGAAGTTCACCTTCACCCAGTTCATCATCAAATCTTTCATTACTGAGAACAGCAATGGCCAACAAAAATGCCAAACGCTCGGTCGGCAAGTTCAATGAGAAATCGTGCTGCTTTACCCAGCCAACCAGTTCATCAACGGTTTGGTCTGTAACAGCATTAGAAAACTCACTCATTGTGTATCCTTTGTGTACATCATTATTATTTTCTCTTCGCCCATACGTGAATATAACGACCAAGAGACAGATAAGGTTCTTGACGGCATAACTGTTTTTCTAGCTTCAGCACGTCTTCGATTTGGTAATTCCCCATATATTCCATGTTACCGATGTAATCATGAAAAGAGCGAATACCCGATTTTCCCTTTATTTCATACCCAGAATCTTCAATCCACTGATAAACATCATGTGGCATCAACCCTTTTTGTGGTTGTAACTTAAACCGTTTTCGATGTGGCATGCCATCTAAAACATGAGGAATATTGCCACAAATCACATTTTTCAATACTAAACCATGGTGATTATAAAACATAATAGAAGCATACCCACCAGATTTAACTTGTTTCAATAAAATATCCAATGCTGTTTTCGGATCATCTAGCCATTCCATCACGGCATGGAAGAGTAGAATATCAACCTTACCGACTTTATGCTGTTCAATTTCTTGTACTGCCGAATGAATAAATTGATACTGAGACGATAAACCATTATCTTCGACCGACTCTTTCGCTAATGTTAGCATTTCTGAAGATATATCACACAAAGTCACTGTATGACCCTGCTTCGCTATTAATTGCGATATTTGGCCTATTCCTCCACCAGCATCTAAAACCATAAGTGGCTTAGAATTTGCTTTAGTTTCAGCTAAGATGGTTTCCATATCTTGCCATACAATAGTTTGACGGATCTCGCCTTTGTCAGAACCATAAATGTTCTTTGCAAATTTATGGGCGATATCATCGAAGTTACGGTCTTTATTCACAGTGGTTAAGTTATGGTACTATCTATTGGAAACAAGCATTGTCGCATAAGAGCTCATGGAAGTAACAGCATGACGCGGTTTTTTGCTCTCAAGTGGTGATTTTTCATTCTATATAAGCGGTAATAGTCAAAAATATGTTTGAGTTAAAGAAGTTTGTATCATCAATGCTTATGCCCCTACCTGGACTTCTCCTAATTGGGTTCATCGGCTTATTCATTTTATGGTTTTCAAAAAGGAAAGGATTTGCCTCTTTTTTACTGACTCTGTCTCTCGTTGGGATCTTCTTGCTGTCTTTTCAGCCAGTCACAACGCCATTATTAAAATCAACGGAACGTATGTATCCCTCTTTCATCGCACCGGATGTGCCTGTTGAATATGTTCTTGTTCTTGGTAATGGCCATGTTGTAGATGATGAAATATCACCTATCTCTGAATTATCTCGTGCTGCAGTCATGCGATTAACTGAAGGGATCCGCATCTATCGTATGTATCCTGGCGCAAAATTAATTCTTTCCGGCTATAGTGGCGGAACGACCGTCAGCCATGCTCGTATGATGGCTCGTGTTGCACTCTCATTAGGAGTGAACAAATCTGATATTCTTCTATTAGAAAATGCTCGAGATACTCATGAGGAAGCCATTCAAACACTTAATTCGGTAGGGAACAGTAATCTTGTTCTTGTTACCTCAGCAAGCCATATGCCACGAGCAATGGAAGAGTTCCATAATTTAGGCCTAAAGCCGACACCTGCTCCAACGAACTATTTAGCGCATTCAGAAATAAAACAACCTTGGGAGAAATACGCCCCTAAAGCCAAATACCTAGAGCAATCCGAGCGTTTCTGGTATGAACAAATGGGTCGTTGGTTTATGGATCTTAAGAACCTTTTGATTGCAAAAGAAGAACAAGCACAAGCCTCTGATAAAATTGGACTTGAAGATGTTATAAATAAAGTCGATGACATTAAAAATTCATTGCCCTTATCAAACGATAAATAACCTCCATTAGATAATAAAAAAGCACGCCCTTTATTTAAAAAGGTTCGTGCTTTTTTTATCTCTAAAGATAGATCACTATAACGCTAAAATAGCTCGGACTTTATCTAGATCTTCTTGTGTATCAACACCTGCCGCTGGCGCTTCTTTTGCCACCGCGACATGAATTTTTTCACCGTACCAAAGTACACGTAATTGCTCTAAGCATTCTATTTTTTCAAGTACACTTGGCTGCCAATTAATGTAAGTATTAATAAATCCTGCACGGTACGCATAAATGCCGATATGACGCAACAATGGATTCGCCGTTAATGCCTCTCCTTTTGTAAAAGCATCACGGTCCCAAGGGATTGCAGCACGACTAAAGTACAACGCATACCCTTCTGCATCGGTAACGACTTTCACAGCATTAGGGTTAAATACATCCTCTTCTTCATCAATTGTCACGGCTAATGTTGCCATTGGTGCAATTGAGTCAGCTAAATTTTTAGCTACTTGTCGAATGATACTTGGTGGAATAAGCGGTTCATCCCCTTGTACATTCACTACGATTTCATCAGAGGCTATACCACATTTATCAATGACTTCAGCTAAACGCTCAGTACCTGATTCATGATTCGGAGACGTCATGCATACATCGCCACCAAACCCTTTCACTACTGCTTCAATACGAGAATCATCTGTTGCGATAATCACACGATCAGCACCCGCTTTCGATGCTTGTTCATATACCCATTGAATCATTGGCTTGCCACAAATATCAGCAAGAGGTTTACCTGGTAAACGAGTCGATTGATAGCGAGCAGGGATTATGACTGTGAACGACATGACTCAACCTCTTCCATTGTCATACGACGAGCTTCTGGTTCGATCATCACTGGAATGCCTTCTTTAATCGGATAAGCAAGACGATCAATTTTACAAATAAGCTCTTGCTTATCTTTATCGTAATTCAATTTACCTTTACACACAGGACAAGCTACGATTTCAAGAAGACGATAATCCATATTGTTCTTTTACCTCTATAATTTTATTTAATATCTGTTGTGCTTTTTCTTCTGGAAACGAGGCATCAACAGGTAAATACCACCACGATGATTCTGCAAAAGATTGACACTTAACGGCATCTTTTTCCGTCATTATCAATTGCTCACCATATTGCATTAAATTTTTAATTTCTTCTGGTTCGAACGCTTTATGATCCACAAAGCCTTGCGTATGTACAACATCAGCATTAAGTGATGCTAACGTATCAAAAAAACGGGGCGGGTGACCTATTCCAGCAAAAGCAACAAGCTCACCTAAATTTGACACTGATTTTTTTTCACCAGTAACTAAATTAACCGCTTTACTTGGCTCTAATGTCATCGCTATTTCATTTGTCTTTGGTTGTTCGCCGTTACAAATCAAGAAATCGACACTAGCTAATCGTTCGAGACCTTCTCTGAGTGGACCTAAAGGAATAAATGCTTGATTTCCAAATCGACGCTTTCCATCTATAACAATAAACTCGACATCACGTTGTAACGCATAATGTTGTAAACCATCATCAGTAATAACGATATCCACCCCCTGCTCTTCCAGCATTTTAACGGCTTCACTCCGAACTGGAGCGACAGCAACATGGGCTTTAGTCCGTTGTTTTATTAATACTGGTTCATCGCCAGAAATATCGGGGGTTGTCGTATTTGATAATAGGTAAGGATAATGCGGTGCTTTCCCACCATAACCACGAGAAGCAACACCAACCTTCATTCCTTGTAATTGAAGCTGTTCAACTAACCAAACGACAACAGGCGTCTTACCATTACCACCAGCCGTTATATTACCAACAACAACAACAGGAACTGACGATTTATAAGCCGTTTTTTTTCCAGTAAAATAATCCAGTTTTTTCTTGTTTGCTACATATTTAAATAAACAACTCAGTGGCCACAATAGCGGCCACATCAATTTACCTAAAATATGGTTATCAAACCAAATTTTCTCAATCATTAATCACCAAATTGGATTCGATGCAATTGGGCATAAGCACCATCGTGAGCAATCAATTCTGCATGAGTACCACGCTCAACAACTTCACCTTCATCAATAACAAGGATCTGATCTGCACTTTCAATCGTCGATAAACGGTGCGCAATCACAAGAACTGTTTTGTCTTTTTGAAGCTCGTCTAACGCAGATTGAATCGCTTTTTCTGATTCAGTATCCAATGCAGATGTCGCTTCATCAAGAATTAGTACGGATGCATTTTGTAATAGAGCTCGAGCAATGGCGATACGTTGACGTTGTCCACCGGATAGACTCGCGCCATTTTCACCAATCATCGTATCAAAACCATCTTCCATCTTATTAATGAAGTCAGACGCATAAGCAAGCTCTGCCGCTTTCTCTATCTCAGCTCGAGTAAATTTACCTTCGGACGCATACGCAATATTATTCGCAACACTATCATTAAATAAATGCACATTTTGAGAAACTAACGCAAAATGCTTACGAAGATTCGTTAATTTATAATCTTCAAGTCCATCGCCATCTAACGAAATAGTACCCGAATCTACATCATAAAAACGTGTGAATAAATTAGCAATCGTACTTTTACCGGAACCTGAACGTCCAACTAATGCAACTGTTTTTCCGGCTGGTAAATCAAAACTAACACTACGTAATGCTGGTCCTTCAGACGTAGGATAAGTAAACGTGACATCTTCAACTTTAATATCACCATTCACTTTATCTTTAACAACCACACCGTCATCTTTCTCTTTATCCATATCCATCAGTTCAAACAACGTTTGACATGCCGCCATACCTCGTTGGAAATCAGACGTTACGCTTGTTAATCCTTTTAGTGGACGTAATAAGCCGAACATTGCAGAGAACACAACCGTAAAGGTACCAGGAGTTAGCGTTTCTTTAATTGAATCAACACTTGCTAGATATAAAACCGTAACTAAAGCAAAAGAAGCAATCATTTGAATAATAGGATTCGCTAAACCTTGAGCAACAACCATTTTCATATTTTGTTGACGCATATGGTTACTGATCGTATCAAAACGTTCAGATTCAACTTTTTGACCACCATAGCTTAATACCACTTTATGACCTTTAAGCATTTGCTCTGAAGTCGCAGTTAATGAACCCATGGCTGTTTGCATGTTCTTACTGATTTTTCTAAAACGTTTTGAGACATTACCAATAGCGAAAGCCACAACAGGTGCAACAACAACAAGTACTAAAGACAACTGCCAACTGTTCCAAAACATCAAGCCAAGTAAACCAAGTATGCTTGCCGATTCTCGCACAATATTAACCAAAGCTTTACTGGTTGCAGAAGCCACCTGCTCTGAATCATAGGTAATACGAGATAATAATCGACCTGTAGATTCTTGATCAAAATAACTTACAGGCATATGCATAAAATGATTAAAAATATCACGGCGAATTCGCATTACGACATTACTCGCAACCCAACTCATGCAATAACCAGAAACAAAGCCACTGAAACCACGAATAAACATCATAGCTAAGATGATAAATGGCATTTTTTTCAAGAAATCTGAATCCGCGTTACCAAAACCTTCGTCTAAAAGTGGTTTTAGTAATGAGATCATATAAGTATCACTTAATGCATTAATGACAAGGGCAAAAACTGCAACCCCTAGCCCCGCTTTATACAGTGAGATATGAGGCCATAATCGTTTAAACGTTGCCCATGTAGATTCGTCTTTTTCAATAGTCATAAGTACTTATTCTTCATATACAATTACCTTTATTCTACTCTGTATTTAAGTTATCGCCAAATAGCTTTCTGTACCAAACGTGGCTATTAACGGTTGAATAACCTTTAATGAGTAGTTTTTCATCAGAAGCCGTTATTCGTATCTGTCCTAGTTGTGCAGTATCTAACCAATCAATATTCTTTACTTTATGTCTTTCTTTAATCTTTTTACTCGGCAGATCCCAAGGGGTAAACAAGCCACTAGAGACCACTGCAATCTTTCCCCCCATCTCTTTTACCCAGCGCTCAGTCGACGATGAATTAGAACCGTGGTGAGGAACAAGAAAAACATCTACCTTATTAAATTCATTTTGATTTAAGATCAACATTTCTGAAATTGAATCAATATCGCCAGTAAATAAAAACACCCATTTATCAACGGTAAGTTTAACAACACAAGAATGAGGATTGTAAGCCCTTTTAACTAATGTTGGCGGCCACAATACTTCAAACTCCATCATGCCCTCTTTCCACTCAGTTCCCTTTACGCAAGGTAAAGCCTTTGAATCAACTTCACTGCGCCTTACCCACCTAGGTGAAAAATGAGTTAAAAGGTAATCTTTCCCTCCAGAGTGATCACCATCAGAATGACTCAAGATCAAGCCATCTAAGGTTGAAATCCCTCTTTTGTGTAAAATTGGTTCAATTACACTCTCTGCGATACTTCCATTATTCCACTTCATTCCCGTATCATAGAGTATGGTCTTATCCTTTGATTCTATAAGAATAGCTAATCCGTGCCCAACATCTAAAAAATCAACTTGCCATTCAGGTTTTGATTTAGTTACCGCCATTAAGATCATCAATAGAACAAATATTGGCAATATAATTTTAAAAGAGAAAAAGACCATTAATCCTAGGAAAATAATAAGACTAATAATAAATAAACTTATGTTACTTGATAATGATATCCATGACCCTTCAACTGATTCAGCTAAGTGCCATACAGGCAAAAGAGAGAGATCACTTAACTGCCACAATCCTTTAAGCCACTCGCTATCAGCAAAGCTGACAACAACAGCAAACAAAGTTATAGGTACAGTGACCATACTGACCCAAGGAACGGCAATCAAGTTGATTAATGGAGACAAAAGGCTTACCCCTCCAAAAAAATAACTTTGCACCGGAAGTAAAAAAACAAACAAACCAAATTGCACGGCAAGTATCTGTAATATTTTAGTTAAGCGAGGAGATTCCGTATTTTTTATGTATATTTGATAAATATGCAGTGTCGTAAGTACCGTTAATACCGCAGTAAAAGAAAGCCAGAAACTCATAGAGAGTGCGGAAAAAGGATTTATAACTAAACAAAGTAACACGCACCACAATAAAATCTGATGCTTAGGCCATACCGTTCGAGTCATTAATAAACTAGAAACAAATAAACAGGCAATCAGAGCTCTAACCGTAGGTAAAGAAAAGCCGGCTAACCAACCATAAAAAATGGCTAATGCACAACCACTAAAAAGAGGTAGCCATTGCGTTAAGCGTCGTTGAAGAATGTACCGTCCCAGTTTTCCTAACCACCAACCTAACCCGTAAACAAAACCAATATGTAAACCAGATATAGCAAGTAAATGAGCTAATCCAGAATTACGTAACACTGTCCAATCATCAGCGGATATATTACCTTTATATCCAAAGGACAAAGCAAGTAGCAACGGTTGAAACTGTGCTTCGATTGTTTGTTCATATACTTGCAAAAACCATTGAGAGCGGTAACTTTTATTTTCTTCGAATAAAGTGGCATTCTTGATTTTTCCGTAAGCATGGATCCCTTTCGATAACGCGTAATTTTCTAGTTTATATCCCGTTTCGTTATGACGCCCTATTGGAGGTCGAAGTCTAATATCAAAAAGCCACACATCTCCTTGTTGAAATAAAACCGCTTCATCTCTGTTAAGCATCTTCTTTTTATAATCGCGGATTGATAAGCGAAGTAAATGAGTCCTCATATTAGATAGAGATTTACCGTTAATTTCTTTCACTTGAACTAAAATAGAAGAAGTTGGTTCTTTAAACGCAATTAGACTTTGAATTTCACCTTTGATGGTAATATCATGCCCTAGGCTATATATTTCCTTATTTGCACTTTTGTAACGCTCTATATGTAATGCCGATATTACAAGACCGAGCAGTACACCTTGAATGATTCTCATTTTAGACATGCGAAAAGTAACTATATAGCCAAAGTAACATATAACAACTAAAGTAAAGGGCATGTTTGTCGGCCAATAGGCTGACGACAAAAGAATAAGAATCACGACAACGCCTTTTAGACGTACGTCATTTAATAGAAGCATAAACTTATGCCAAGAAAATTTATCAAACGTTTTTTACCAAACCATGAAACCATTAAGCGCCAAAAAGCATTAAAAATATTTGGTAATGTTTTATATAACCCCAATTTATGGTGTTTAAATCGTCGCTCTGCTGCTGGCGCTTTTGCTGTTGGACTATTTATGGCCTTTGTTCCTCTTCCTAGTCAAATGATTATGGCAGCAGGACTCGCTATTATATGCAGTGTAAATTTACCACTCTCGATCGCATTAGTTTGGGTAAGTAATCCAGTGACCATGCCAGTATTATTCTATGGCGCGTATAAAATTGGCGCATGGTTACTATCTACTCCTCCACAAAACTTTCATTTCGAACTGTCTTGGGAGTTTATTGGGTCACAAATGTCAACAATAGGACCTCCATTCCTATTAGGTTGTGCTGTGTGTGCCATATTATCTTCGTTAATCGGCTACTTTGGTATTCGTGGTCTGTGGCGTTATTCTGTCGTTCGTAGCTGGAACAAACGTACTCGACGCTTAAATATTAATCGTTAGACAATTTATCTCTTTTCCTTTCTAACCTCCTAATACTGACAGCAAATATTTGCTGTCAGTTCACATATTTTTATTTTATAAATCCTCAAGCGATCGACTTACTTTTTGTAACAGTAAATTTGAACTCAATCTCACAAATGGATCATATTTAAAATAATGATTTCAAGTACTATCCCATTAAAGGAAGATGTTCTATAAGTAAGAATAATCTTACAGAACAACCATTATAAAAATAGAAACACAGCCTTATTTGCTTGAAATAGGATAAAGAAATGGATCATATTGACGAATGCCCAAAATGTTACTCTCACGAGTTACTCATTTCTGACAATGCTCAAACCATCATTTGTTCAGAGTGCGGAGTTATAAAAAAAGAAGGAATTGAAATAGGAATACCGAATAACTCGCCACAAGAAATAGAAATATTAGAAGCTTCTTAACAAAAAAGCCCATACATATAATATGTATGGGCTTTTTTACTTATTAACCATGTTTATAGTTATTATGCGAAAACTTCTTGCAATTGAGGAACAATTTGCTTCTTACGGCTAAGAACACCATCAAGCCATACTCGTCCATTTTCAGTAACTTTACCGTAAGCTTTTGCTGTTAGTTCTTCATTATCACTGATTACTAATAATTCAGAACCTTCTTTCATGATATCGGTCAAAAGTAGAATCATCGTATGACGATTACCCTCAACTTTCATCACTGCAATATCCGCTTCTAATTCTTCTTTAATATCATCAAATACTGAAAGATCGATAACTTCAAGTTGACCAATACCAACAAGCTCACCATTCATATTGAAATCTTTAAAGTCTCGCATAACAAGATCACGTACAGGTGTACCTTCAACTGCCGATTTCACCTTAAACATTTCCATGCCTAATGCTTTAAAATCGTCAATACCAGCGATTTCAGCTAATGCTTCAACACATTTAATATCAGCGGTTGTGCATGTTGGTGATTTAAAAATAACAGTATCACTCAAGATTGCACACAACATAATGCCAGCAATATTCTGAGGGATCTCAACTTGATAAAAATCATACATCATCTTGATAATTGTATTACTACAACCAACAGGACGAATCCAACACTCTAAAGGTGTAGATGTTGTTAAATCTCCTAATTTATGATGATCAACAATACCTACAATGGTTGCTTCTGCAATATCATCAGGTGCTTGAGTTAATTCTGAATGATCGACAATATAAACTTCTTCACCAGCATAGCTAGTTTTAAACTCTGGAGACTCTAAACCAAACTTATCAAGGATGAATGCTGTTTCAGGAGAAAGTTCACCTAAGCGAGCAGGAATAGCTGCTTCGCCAATTTGATTTTTTAAATAAGCAAGTGCGATTGCACCACAAATTGAATCTGAATCTGGAATTTTATGACCCACTACATACATTGACATTGTATTACTCTCCTTTAAATATGCCGTTATTCTACCAAATTAGGGGCATTTGAACACAGAAAGTATCAATAGAACTGAAACTATCTATGATGCCAATAATGAATACATACGTTAATCACCACTTTAAAAATACTAAAATAGGCATATTAATTACAATGAATTATTAAGTGCCAATTAGTGTGGGCTATGTTTAATGTAGAATAAGCTTGTAACATTCATCCTTGTAGATAAACATTCCTACACGCACCTACCTAAGGTGCGTTTTTTTTATCTCATAAACCTTCTTGTTAGATATGATTTTTTAATTTAAGATTTATTAAAAAACAAAAAAAGGCCTTAGCATTTCTGCTAAGGCCTTAATATGGCAGGGGTGGAGAGATTCGAACTCCCAACACGCGGATTTGGAATCCGCTGCTCTGCCAGTTGGAGCTACACCCCTAAAATTATTTTAAAGACTTAATTCTGTCTAATTTACTTTTTATTAAAAGTAAATAAATTCAAGCCTGGCGATGTCCTACTCTCACATGGGGAGACCCCACACTACCATCGGCGCTATTACGTTTCACTTCTGAGTTCGGCATGGGATCAGGTGGGTCCATAACGCTATGGTCGCCAAGC
>NZ_CAWPRC010000168.1:0-31637 GCF_963890165.1 Aliivibrio sp. SR45-2
CTCTGGCTCTGGCTCTGGCTCTGGCTCTGGCTCTGGCAAAATGATCTCAATATCTTGATCATCTTCAAGCTCAATTATCTCTTCATTTAATAATGCTGAAAAGTAATCTTCGAGTGCTTCTTCACTGGTCAATGGTTTGAAACTCGCCATTAAACTAATCGCTCCAAGTAGTTCAACAACGTTTTATAGGCAAAAACACCACGGCTGTTTGGAGAAACAAAAGACGGTGGCATTCTTTTTAGACTTGCATCTCTAAATTTTGTATCAATAGGAACGGCTGAAGCCCACACTTGATCAGTATACATATGCTTCAGTTCCATTAATGTTTGTAACGACGCATTCGTTCGTTTGTCATACATTGTTGGAATGATCGTAACATCAAATAAAGACGGTTTATTTCTTTGCATGATGGCTAATGTTTTCATCATACGTTCTAAGCCTTTCATTGCTAAGAACTCAGTTTGAACTGGAATTAAAACACGGTTACTGGCCGCTAAGGCATTAATCATCATCACACCTAAGATCGGTGGGCAATCAATAAGTACATAATCGTATTCATCTTCAAGCGCTTTTAATACACGCTTAAGGACCAATCCCATGCCGGTTCGATTCCCCATCACACGATCAAGTGTCGCTAATGACATATGTGCAGGAATAATGTCTAAGCCCGGTACCTTGCTGTGTAAAACAAACGGTTTCACGGTTGTTTTATTTATCGTTGGAAGTTGAAACAATCCAAATAAGCTAGAAGGTAAATTGTCTGAATCATAGCCTAAGTACGTAGTTAACGAACCGTGTGGATCGGTATCCACTATAAGTACTCGTTTACCACGTTCATTTAATAAACCAGCCAGTGTAATTGTTGTGGTTGTTTTACCCACACCACCTTTCTGGTTTGCTATGCTCCAGACAATCATTCGGTTTTCCTACTTTAATCCAACTTCAACAAGCATTCGTTCAGCGACACGTTCTATCGGCAAACTTTCTGAAGACAAACCGGCTTTATCGACGGCTTGTGGCATGCCATAGACAACACAACTTTGCTCATCTTGAGACCAAATGGTTGCGCCAGCAGCTTTAAGCATACGACAGCCCTCACGGCCATCCGCTCCCATACCCGTTAAGATCATAGACAATACTTTATCGCCATACACTTTCGCGGCAGAGCCAAAAGTCACATCAACACATGGTTTGTAATTCATGCGTTCACCACCATCAAGGATCTTCAAACGAGAAGAACCAGGACGACCATCAACCATCATTTGTAAGCCACCGGGAGCCAAATACGCACAACCCGGCTTTAAAATATCGCCATCTTGCGCTTCTTTCACTTGGATCTTACATAAGTTATTTAATCGAGCGGCAAACGCAGCAGTAAACGTTGCTGGCATATGCTGAACTAAAATAATCGGATGTGGGTAATTAGCAGGAAGTGCCGTTAATATCTTTTGTAATGCCACAGGGCCTCCGGTTGAAGTCCCTATTGCGGTTAGCTGATATTTTTTACCCGTCGCTTTAAAACGTTGACCAATAGGTGCACTTGGCACTGCTTTTACTGGTTCAGCGCTCATTGGCGATGTAATTCGTGACGCAGTTACTCTTGTTGTTGCCGCGGCTCTAGGCTCAGTTTTAGTCACTTGAGTAGCTAAAGCAGGTCGACGCATAAACAATTTCTTACGTGAAATCTCAACAATGCGCTGTTGAAGCAATGAAACCGCCTCATCACGATTACGGGCGA
Organism: Aliivibrio sp. SR45-2; assembly: GCF_963890165.1. Lineage (NCBI taxonomy): Bacteria > Pseudomonadati > Pseudomonadota > Gammaproteobacteria > Vibrionales > Vibrionaceae > Aliivibrio > Aliivibrio sp. SR45-2. The sequence goes on from NZ_CAWPRC010000168.1 coordinate 1,739, forward strand.
TATCTTCAAATTTCTTTGGTAAGAAATCCAATGCACCCGCATCTAACGCATCTAATGTCGCTTTTGCACCATCATGAGTTAACGAAGAAAACATCAAAGTTGGTGTTGGGCACACTTTCATGATTTCTCGAACTGCTGAGATACCGTCCATGACAGGCATCTCTATATCCATGGTGATAACATCTGGCTTTAAAGATTGTGCTTTTTCAACGGCTTCTTTGCCATTTGTTGCTACATCGATGACTTCAAGGCGTGGATCTGAGTTGATAATTTCACTCACTCGACGTCGAAAAAAGCTTGAATCATCAACAACTAATACTTTTATTGCCATGTCAATCCTTGTGCATTAATGCATACGTACTGCATAACGCTTAAGCAAGTTTGGAACATCAAGAATAAGTGCGATGTGACCATCTGAAGTGATGGTTGCACCTGCCATTCCTGGAGTGCCTTGCAGTAACTCATCAAGAGGTTTAATGACCACCTCTTCTTGCCCAATCAGTGTATCAACCACGAAACCGACGCGTTGAGCACCTAATTGAATAATTACTACATGACCTAATCCCGTGCGCTCTGTTTTACGAGCACCAGAAACAAGCCAATCTTGTAAATAAAATAATGGTATCGATTTTTCACGAACGATGGTCGTTAGCTGCCCATCAACAATATTTGTTTTAGAAAGATCAAGATGGAAAATCTCATTCACACTTGCTAGTGGCAATGCAAACGGCTGGTTTGCAACCCCTACCATTAATGTAGGAAGAATAGCGAGTGTTAATGGTACTTTGATTACAATCTTAGTCCCTTCGCCCATGCTTGAATCAATATCGATAGACCCATTTAATTGGTTGATGGCTGTCTTCACAACATCCATACCTACACCACGGCCTGAAATGTCTGAGATTTCAGTTTTCGTTGAGAAACCAGGTGCAAAAATAAGGTTATAACATTCTTTGTTCGTAAGACGAGAGGCTGCATCAATATCCATCAAACCACGATTAACCGCGATTCCACGAAGCTTATCAGCATCCATACCACCACCATCATCAATGATGCTTAGTAAGATATGATCGCCTTCTTGTGAAGCAGACAGAATCACTTTACCGGTACGATCTTTGCCCGTTTTTTCACGAACATCTGGCATTTCAATACCATGATCGACAGAGTTACGAACCAAGTGAATCAGTGGATCAGCAAGTGCTTCCACTAAGTTTTTATCTAGATCCGTTTCTTCACCGCGCATTTCAAGCACAATGTCTTTTTTCAGAGTACGAGCTAAATCACGAACAACACGTGGGAAGCGACCAAATACTTTTTTGATTGGCTGCATACGTGTTTTCATTACTGCGCCTTGGATATCAGCAGTAACGACATCAAGGTTTGAAACTGCTTTAGACATTTCTTCGTCATTGCTGTTCAAACCAAGACTCACTAAGCGGTTACGAACCAATACTAATTCACCCACCATGTTCATGATGTTGTCTAACGTTGATGTATCAACACGTACCGTGCTTTCTGCTTGTGATTTCTGTTGTTTCGTTGGCGCTTTTTGAACTGGCTTAGGTGCTTCAACTGGTTTTGGAGCTTGTGTTCTTGTTGGCGCAAGCGGAGCTTCAACTACCGGTGCTTTTTCTACCACTGGCGTTTCTGCCATTGAAGAAGCAGGCTTAACCGCTTGTTCTAACTCTTCATCTGTTGGGCCTTTACCGGAACCGTGCAGTTGATCTAATAACTTTTCAAACTCATCATCAGACATTACATCCGAATCACCAGACATCGCAATATCGGCTGCTTTTGTGTCAACAACTGGTGCAGACACGGCCGCTACCGATGAATTTGTCGGGCTATTACCTGAACCATGTAGCTCATCAAGTAAACGCTCAAATTCATCATCAGTAATATCGCCTTCAGACATAGAGCTCACTGTATTTGAAGAAACAGGAGTTGACGCAACTGGCGCAGAAGTCACCGCTGAAGGTGCCGTTCCTTTACCGTGCAATTCATCTAACAGTTTCTCAAATTCATCTTCTGTAATGTCATCCACAGAATCATGGATAGCTGAAGTCGCGGTGATCACAGGAGCGACAACGACTGGTGCAACTACGGCAACTTCATCTTCGCTTGTCGGCTTACTTAGACGATGTAACTCATCTAAAACCTGTTGCGATGCTGGCGCTAAAGGCTCACCATTTTGCACTGAACCAAACATAACGTTCACGGTATCTAGCGTTTCTAGAATCGTATCCATCAGCTCAGAGGTAACTTTACGTTTACCAGTACGAAGGATATCAAACACATTCTCCGCACCATGACATGCATCAACCAATTCAGTTAACGAAAGGAAGCCTGCGCCCCCTTTTACTGTATGGAAACCACGGAAAATTGCATTTAATAAATCAGAATCATCAGGGCGTTGCTCTAATTCAACTAATTGTTCAGAAAGTAGCTCAAGAATTTCTCCTGCTTCAATTAAGAAATCTTGCAGAATGTCTTCATCCATTTCAAAGCTCATAATATTCCTCTAAAATCCAAGACTGGCTAATAAATCATCGACATCATCTTGCGATGCCACAGCGTCTTCACGTTCATGCGGGTTCAAAATAGGACCCTCAGCTTTAGACGGCTTTTTAGATTCGTCTTCTGCAGCACCTAGGCGTTCTTCAACTTTAAACAACGTCAATATATCAACCAGTCGGTCTTCGACTTCCTGAACTAATGTTATTACACGTTTAATTATCTGACCGGTAAGGTCTTGAAAGTCTTGCGCCATTAAGATGTTGGTTAACTCGTTACGAAGTTCCGAGCTATTACCTTCAACTTGAGTAAGAAGTCCATCAATGTTGTGACATAAAGATTTAAATTGAGCTAACTCAATTCGACCTTTCATTAGACTATTCCATTGAGGACGAACCTGAAGAAGTCCTTCATGCAACTCGTCAGCAATAGGTAATGAACGATCAACAGCATCCATGGTTTTATTGGCGGCTATTTCCGTTTTATCAATCACATATTGCAAACGATCACGTGCATCAGGGATCTCATCATTAGCAATAGCAACAACGCGGTGATCAAGTTTAAAGTTCTTTAATGATTCGTGAAGATCACGAGTTAAAGATCCTATTTCTTGAAGCATTGGCTGCTCTTGAGGAACGGCGAGTGCGGCAACCAATTGATTGGCTTCTTCTTGCTTGCCGTCTTCTAATAAAGCGACAAGTTCCTTGGCATCTGTTAATGAAATCATTGTTAGGTGGTCCTTACTTACGCAACACTTTCTTATAAACGTTCAAAAATCTTGTCTAATTTTTCTTTCAATGTTGCAGCAGTAAATGGCTTAACAATATAACCATTAACACCCGCTTGAGCGGCTTCAATGATCTGCTCGCGTTTTGCTTCAGCGGTGATCATTAATACAGGTAAGTGTTTTAATTCGCCATCGGCACGAATTGTTTTTAGCAAGTCGATCCCTTGCATGCCTGGCATGTTCCAATCTGTTACTACAAAATCGAAACCGCCCTTTTTAAGCAATGGTAATGCTGTTAAACCATCATCCGCTTCTTGGGTGTTATTAAAACCTAAGTCACGTAATAAGTTTTTTACAATACGGCGCATTGTTGAGAAGTCATCAACAATAAGGATCTTCATGTTTTTATTCAAAATCGCCTCCAGTGAGGGCACAAAGTAACGGGATTTAATTATTCTACTGTCCAAGTTGATAACTTGGCCCGTAGTCGTTGCATTGATTGACTGTGTATTTGGCTGACACGAGACTCGCTGACACCAATAACTGCACCAATTTCTTTCAAATTTAACTCTTCATCGTAATAAAGAGATAAAACTAAAGCTTCTCTTTCTGGAAGGGTTTTAATCGCCTCCACAAGAGCAACTCGAAAATGTTCATCTACAACACCTTGAAATGGAATATTATCATCAGCGTGTTCTTCCGTTGTTATGACATCTTCGGAAACGCCTAAATCTTCCATACCTACAAGTTTACCGCAATTTACATCATTAAGTATCTGATAATACTGATCTAACGGTAATTCTAAATGTTCTGCTATCTCTTTATCGGTCGGTTCGCGAGAAAGTTTAGCTTCAAGTGCTTTAATTGCTGCATTAACCATTCGACTGTTCTTATGAACAGAGCGAGGAACCCAGTCCCCGCGTCGAATTTCATCCAGCATCGAACCTCTGATTCTTATTCCAGCGTATGTTTCAAAACTTGCGCCTTTACTGCCGTCATAATTTTGTTGTGCTTCTAACAGGCCGATCATTCCAGACTGTATTAAATCATCAACTAATACACTTGCTGGTAATCTTGCCATTAAGTGATGGGCAATGCGTTTTACCAGTTCAGAATAGCGCTCTAAAAATGCTTTCTGACTGTTCACATTGCCTTTATGATCGTAAGTTAAGGTATTAGACATAGTCGTCCTCTACTTCGCTGGTTTTTTCATTTCGTAGCAGTTTCTCTACAAAAAATTCTAAATGTCCACTCGGTGCTTTAGGTACAGGCCATGTCACGATTTTATTAGCTAATGACTTCATCGCTAATGCCGCAGGTGAACGAGGGTAAGCGTCTACAACTACTTTTTGCTTTCTTACCGCTAAACGCACTTTTTCATCTAATGGAATACAAGCCACTAATTCCATGTTTGCAGATAAAAAACGATCCGTTACTAACGTTAGTTTTGCAAATAGCTCGCGGCCTTCACGGTAACTTCTCACCATGTTAGCGACGATTTTAAATCGTTGAACATTATGTTCACGACTCAGTAATTTAATCAGTGCGTATGCATCCGTAATTGACGTTGGTTCATCACATACCACCACTAATACATCTTGTGCAGCACGAGCAAAGCTCGTCACCATGTCAGATATGCCAGCCGCGGTATCGATCAGTAATATGTCAATATCATCTTCTAAGCTACTAAAAGCTCGGATTAACCCTGCATGTTGCACAGGCGAAAGTTCGGCCATCGATTTTGTACCAGACGTCGCGGGAATAATTTTTACTCCGTACGGGCCTTCTACAATGATGTCCGCTAAATCACATTCGCCTTCAAGTACGTGACCTAGGTTTTTATGCGCACGGACACCAAGCATGATATCAATGTTTGCTAAGCCAAGATCGCCATCCAACACCATCACTTTCTTTCCTTGCTGAGCAAGTGATAATGCTAAATTTAATGTTACGTTTGTTTTGCCTACGCCGCCTTTACCACCCGTTACGGCAACCACTTTGGTCAACGTAGGTTTGGTCAGTCGTCGTAATCCACTAGCCTGATCGTATATATTATTATCAATCATAAATTATTTGCCTCTGGCATGTCGCTATTCCAGAAATGAGGGTCCTTTTCCGTCGCTTTTTCTAGTAATTCATTTGCTTTAGCTACTAGGTATTTAGGTTGAGCAAGTACGATATCTTCAGGTACACGCTGACCATTAGCAATATAAGAGATCGGTAACCCATTTTCGATGGTTACACTAATTAACTCACCTAAGCTCAATGACTCATCAATCTTACTTAAAATACACCCAGACAATGGGATACGTTTAAAGTGATCGATCGTCTCTTGTAACACTCGGCGCTGTGCCGTTGCTGGCATAACTAAATAACTGTTTATTTGTGAGCCACTATGCTCCATTAATGTGTCTAATTGCTCTGTTAATCGAACATCACGTTGACCCATACCCGCAGTATCTACCAAAATTAAACGGCGATTGCGTAATTGATATAAGACGGTTGCAAGCTCATCGGCATCTTTTGCAATTCGAACTGGGCAACCCATGATTCGGCCATAAATAGCCAATTGTTCTTGTGCCCCGATACGGAAAGTATCCGTTGTAACTAGGGCTACTTGATCTGGTCCATATTCCATTGCAGCTCTTGCTGCTAATTTTGCGATTGTTGTTGTTTTACCAACCCCAGTAGGACCAAGCAAAGCAACAATACCACCACGAGCCAATGTATCGACTTTAGTGGTTGGAATTTGCTCTGCTAACAATTTTAGTAATGATGCCCATGCGTCTTTAGGTTCGGTATCTTCAGGAATATAACACGCTAATTGATCCGCTAATTCTTCAGATAAACCCATTTTCTCTAGACGTTTAATTAACATTGCACGAAGTGGCTCTCTACGCTCGACTTCTTGCCACATTAATCCTGACACTTGATGTTCTAACAAACGACGAATAGACGACATTTCAGAACGCATGCCTTCTAAATCTTCATTCGATTCTTGATTTGATCGTCTTCCTTTCTCATAACGAGAAGGATCTAATTTAGGCTGCATTCTCTCAGGACGATCATTCATTGGATTATCCGAAATAAGGTGCGCTAAGTTTGGATTACTTTGAATCGCACGAGTCATTTCAGACGTATCTAATTTAGGTCTTGAGTGAGTTGCAGGCTTTGATGATACTGATTGATGTTGAAACTTAGATTGACGCTGAAGCAAAGCCGCTAAACTGTCTTCTTCACGTTGCTCTGTCTTTTCAGGTTCAGCAGGAGCCCCTGAATTTGAACCATATTGCTTTATCATATTAGCAAAGCGACGCGTCATAGAGCCTTTATTGTTATTGCCTACATTCACTCTGTCATCTTCAATTTCACGACGAACAGGCGCAGCAGATGACGTTGAACTACCGTTAGGATCGATTGCCGCTACGATTTCAATACCGCCAGTGACTTTTTTATTTGACATAATGACCGCGTCAACACCCAGTTCTTCTTTTACTTGAACTAGAGCTGAGCGCATATCTTTTGCAAAAAATCGTTTAATTTTCAATTTCGTATTCCTGCGTTAAATAAGTCGACGCGATTAATTACCAACGGCTTGAACTATTCTAATTTGCTTCTCATCTGGAATTTCTTGATAAGAAAGCACTCGTAAATTTGGAATTGTATTCTTAACAAATTTCGCTAATGTTGAACGCAACACGCCCGATGTCAGCAAGACAGCGGCCTCTCCTTTTAACTCTTGCTCTTGAGTCGCAAGCGTTAATGAAGCTTGCAAGCGTTCAGCCAAACCAGGTTCAATGCCCGTTGTTTCACCGCCTGACGCCTGCATAGTTTGATGCAAAATTTGTTCCAGTTCTGGGATTAAGGTAATAACAGGCATTTCAGCCTCTACCCCATTGATTTCCTGAACAATTAATCGTTTTAGCGCAATTCTGACGGCGGCCGTCAAAATGTCGGGTTCTTGACTTTTTGGCGCATATTCAGACAAAGTTTGGACAATGGTTCTAATATCACGAACTGGAATTGCTTCATTCAATAAATTCTGAAGTACTTTTACAACCGCCCCTAACGGTAATTGATCGGGTACTAACCCTTCAACCAATTTAGGTGAGCTTTGTGAAAGCAACTCTAATAAGTTCTGAACTTCTTCATGTCCTAATAACTGCGCCGCATTATTTGTTAGCAATTGACTTAAATGGGTTGCTAATACCGTTGCAGCATCTACAACAGTATAGCCCAAGGCTTGAGCATGCTCTCTTTGCTCTTCGTTTATCCATACGGCTTCAAGACCAAAGGCTGGATCAAGCGTTGGTTCACCTTCAATCGAGCCATACACTTGCCCTGGGTTGATCGCTAATTCTTTATCTGGACGAATTTCAGCTTCGCCACCGGCCACACCCATCAAGGTAATTCTGTATACGTTTGGTGGCAGTTCTAAATTATCTCGAATATGAACCGCAGGTACCAAGAAACCGAAATCTTGAGACAGCTTCTTACGAACCCCTTTAACACGATCAAGAAGCTCACCACCTTGTTCTTTATCTACCATTGGGATCAAACGATAACCAACTTCTAGTCCAATCACATCGACAGGTTGAACATCATCCCATGACAGTTCTTTTGGTTGTGAAGAAGACAACTCCATTGGAGGTGCTGCTTTTTTATCTTCTCCCTCTTCTGCTTTTTTCTTCGTTAGGTAATACGCCCAACCACTCGCCAGAATCGCAAGCAATATAAATGGAAAATGAGGCATTCCAGGAACAATACCCATGATAAACATGATCCCACCCGTTACCATCAATGCTTTTGGGTTATCAACTAATTGAAACACCAATTGCTCGCCCATGTCTTCGTCTGTGTTTTGACGAGTTACCATGATCGCAGCACCAATCGACAATAGTAATGATGGGATTTGAGCAACCAAGCCATCACCAATCGTTAGCAAAGTATAAATTTGAATCGCTTCACTAAAACCTAAATCAAATTGCGCCATACCGATGGCAAAGCCACCAATAATATTAATAAATAGAATTAAGATACCAGCAATGGCATCCCCTTTTACAAATTTTGACGCGCCATCCATTGAACCGTAAAAGTCAGCTTCTTTGGTGACTTCAAAACGACGCGTTCTTGCTTGTTCTTGATCGATTAAGCCGGCATTCAAATCCGCATCAATCGCCATTTGTTTACCAGGTAAGGCATCCAAGGTGAAACGTGCACTTACTTCTGAAATACGGCCCGCACCTTTGGTTACAACCATAAAGTTAATGATCATCAAGATAATAAAAACAATCAAACCAACCGCATAGTTACCGCCGATAACCACATTACCAAACGCCTCGATAACGTTACCTGCCGCTCCCGGCCCTTCATGACCATGCAGCAATACCACACGAGTCGATGCCACGTTCAAAGCAAGGCGAAGTAAGGTCGATACAAGAAGAATGGTTGGGAACGCAGCAAAATCAAGAGGTCTACGAGTGTAGATTGTCACTAACAATACAACCATTGCTAAGGCGATATTGAAGGTAAACATAAGATCGAGTAAAAAAGCCGGGATCGGTAATATCACCATCGCTAGTGCTGATAGCACTAAAATCGGCGCACCTATTGATGGGATTTTCTTGCCTTTTAAGGCAGAGAGTTTATTCGGTAGTGGAATTTGAAATTTCATCACTTAGGCTTCTTACTCATTGTTATTACTAATAAAAATTAATAATCTTAGTCTGATCATTTACGGCTACATCTAACAAAGCAATTTTCGAGCCAGATTAATGTCAGTTTTTTGGCTCTCAAGTCCTCTTTTTCTGACAGGCCTTCTATCTCTTGAACAACATTCACATAAATGCAATTAACCAGTTAATTTTTATAAGAAAATAACAAACAACATTGAAATAAGTAGTGCACTTTGTATAATCCTACTGACACTTTAATTATTATCTTCAGGTGATTCCATGTCCAATGTATCTCTTAGTACAAATCAAAATGAACTAAAAAAAATGGATATCGGTGGGAGGGTAATGATTGAAGTGAACTGTCCCAATGGAAAATCAGCCCAAGTAAGCTCAACCTTAATTGGTTTTAAAAAAGGACAATATATATTTATTGAATATCCTTCAGCAACTTCACTTGAATTTAATAAGATTTATCTTGAAGGAGCAGATGTCACCTTCCGAGCCATAACCAATACGACCTATCGTGATGTCATCGCCTTTAGAACCAAAATTCACTCTGTTATTTATCGTCCGATGGAAATGATTTGTCTGTATGCGCCAAGCAGTATTTCAATGCGACAAATACGCTCACACCAAAGAATCGACGCAAATTTTTCATGCAAAGTAGCCAGCAGTAATAATTCGATATCTGGCACTATGGTGGATTTTTCATCCGGAGGGTGTGCTATTTATTCACCATCAGAAACAGCATCACTTTTAAATCAAAACGTCACTATTAATGTAAATACTGAAAATAATACAAACATAATTCTTCATGGCGTAGTGAAGAGTATAGACACAAAGAATCAATTATCTAAAATTGGGATAATGTTTAATACTGACAACATTGATGATAGTTCATTGCAAACATTACATCATTTAGCGGCTTTTAAAGAGTTAGGGTAAATTATTTCTTTAATTCATCAGGGATGGTCAGTGAATCATCATCTAGCTCAGGTTTCGTTCCACCGCGCTTTTTATACTGCTTCATTTGAAATATATAAGCCAATATCTGCGCCACAGCAGCAAATAAACCATCAGGGATTTGTTGTTCCACTTCTGTTGAATGATATAACGCTCGTGCAAGAGGTGGGGCTGGCAATATATCTATATTATGTTCACGAGCAATTTCTCGAATTTTCATTGCGATATGATCGACCCCTTTTGCCACCACAATCGGTGCAGAGTCTTTAGTTTGATCATAACGTAAAGCAACAGAATAATGCTCAGGGTTGGTGACAATAACATCCGCCGACGGTACATCCGCCATCATTCGACGTTGCGTCATTTCACGTTGCAGCATACGAATACGCCCTTTTACTTCTGGCTTCCCTTCTGTTTCTTTGTATTCATCTTTAATTTCTTGTTTTGTCATTTTCAATTGATTGGCGTGTTGCCAAATTTGAAAGGGAATATCAATCGCGACAACAATCAATAAAGTACAGCTGATCAACAGAATAAAATTCAATAGGATATCTAGAGAATGAAAAATATTCGACGGATACGTATCTAAACTTAATTGAAATAAGTCCGCCTTACTTTTATTGATCAAATAGAAAGCAGTGCCACCAACAAGCGATACTTTTAAGATCGACTTTAAAAGCTCAACCCAACTTTGCATACCAAACATACGTTTAATACCTGACATTGGGTTCATTTTAGAGGGTTTTGGCATTGCGGCTTCGGCAGAAAAGCTGATCCCACCAAGGCCTGCTGCTCCAATTAAAGCCGCCACAAACAACATAAGCAGAATTTTTAAAACAGGGAAAACTAAGGCGACTAACGCCCCGCCGACTATCTCAAGTAATTTATTGGTATCGAAGATTTCTTCTCTAGAAATAGAAAAGAAGCGACTCATGATCGATAACAATGCTTTACCAACCTCATCACCAAACCACATCAACGAAATAGCACCACAGACTAATACTGACACTGACGCCAGTTCTTTTGACCTTGCAACTTGCCCTTTATCTTTGGCCTGTTGCAAGCGTTTGGACGTGGCGTCTTCGGTGCGTTCTTGACCGTCACTATCAGCCATTATGACTCTCCATCGACTTCAGTGTCTTCATCAACAATCCAACCTTATTAGGCTACAGATCTGTGCTTCAGCACGACCCCAATGCAAATCATAATGAGTGAATAACCCAAGAACAATGTAAGACGTCAGCAGTAAACCAACCAGTAATGCAAACGCAAAACCCAATGAGAAAATGTTTAATTGCGGTGCGGCACGAGTCATAACACCAAACGATAAATTCACCGTAAGTAGCGCGATGATCCCAGACAATGACATACTTAAACCGGCTTTCATCATAATACCAAGCCAACCAGCAAGAGATTGAAAATCAACACTGGTTAATTTACCGACTCCGACAGGCAACGTAGTGAAACTCATCACCGCAAAGTTAATCATTTTTAAGTGCCCATCAGTTCCTAAAAAGAACAAGATCGACAAAAACATAAACAATTGCCCAAGCAAAGGGGTATTTTGACCATTAGCCGGGTCAACCATAGAGGCAAAACCTAAGCTCGATTGCATACCCAAGATTTGCCCAAGTAAGACGAATGTTTGAGTAACAAAAACAGTCACCATTCCCATCGCAACACCAATGATGATTTGCTCCGCAGTGGTCATAAAACCTTGAAAAGACAACAATTGGATTTCAGGAGGCATTGCAGGAATCGCTGGCATGACAGCAAACGTAATACTTAATCCCAAATACAGTCGAATTTTAGGTGACACAAATCGAGCCCCAAACACCGACATCACCATTAACATGGAAGAAATTCGAGTGTAGGGCCAAAAATAGGTCGCAATAAAATCTAAAACTATTTGAGTTGGGTATTCCATAACATCAGCTTATGCTTAGTAATTTGTATTTAGTCATCAAGTCGTTGTGCATCAACACTGGATTAATAAAGTATCGTCGGCATTCGAGCGATCAGCTCATAAAAATATTCCATCAACATTCTCGTCATCCAATGTCCGAATAACATTAATGATAATAGCGTCACGATCAAACGAGGTAAGAAACTCAACGTTTGTTCATTGATAGAGGTTGCCGCTTGGAAAACCGCAACCACCAAACCAATTAATAAGCTTGGAATAATAATGGCACACACCATGATAAGCACCATGTACAGTGCGCCGCGGAATAGCTCAATGGCCATTTCAGGGGTCATGTTGGATCCTTAAGTAGTAAAGCTGCCAGCGAGAGTTGAAAGGATTAAATTCCACCCATCGACCAACACAAACAACATAAGTTTAAATGGTAACGACACGATCATTGGCGAAAGCATCATCATACCCATGGCCATCAATACTGATGCCACCACTAAATCGATAATTAAAAACGGCAAGAACAGCATAAAACCCATTTGGAATGCGGTTTTTAGCTCGGAAGTAATGAAGGCTGGAATAACGACCGTAATTGGCACATCTTCTGGGTTTTCAACTTCTACGCCTGACATATTCACAAACGTTTCTAAATCTTTAACACGGGTTTGCGCCAGCATAAATTCTTTCATTGGGATTTGAGCAGCATCAAACGCTTCACGTGCTGTAATTTCTTCACCAATATAAGGCTGAATCGCCGTCTCATTTACCTTGTCAAAAACCGGCGCCATAATGAAGAAAGTTAAAAACATCGCAATACCGATGATCACTTGATTCGAGGGCGTCTGTTGTAGACCCATTGCCTGTCGTAAAATCGACATTACAACAACAATTCGAGTAAATGAGGTCATTAGGATAACCATCGCAGGCAAAAAGCCTAGCATGGTCATTAACCCTAATATTTGGAGATTAACAGAATAGTCTTCGCCACCGCTGGCATTTGTTGTCATGGTAAATGCGGGAATGCCACCACCTGAACTGCTGCCTTTTGCAATGGTTTTTGCAGCCCCTGAATCTTTTTCCATTGCAGTAACGGTCATGCCTTCAGCACTGGCCGCAGTCGCAGGAATAGAGGTTGCTAAGTCATCAACTGCCCATGCAGGCGATGCCATAAAGAATAGGGAAAAAACCGCCAGAGTGACGGCAATTAAATTAGTTTTTAGCATCTTTCTTCATCAGTTGGCTGAGTTGTGTTGAAAATGGCGTTAGTTTTTTTTCGTTCACTTCTAACGGTTTTTCAAGCTTACTTAGCATATTGATATTTTGAGAAGTGATCCCAATTAGGAATTGTTCTTCTCCAACTTGAATAACAGCAACTCGCTCTTTTGTACCAACAGGCAATTGTTTCACAATGTTCATGCCACCGCCTGAACCACCAGTCATACCGGGAACTTTCATTCGTTTTAATAACCATGCAAAGAAAAGAATCAATGCAATAACAAAAATAAGAGAGCCTAACGTTGCCGCTAAGTCGATATTTGGTGCACTCGTTGCTGCGAACAAAGGAAAGGGCAAAAATGCCAATAACCATAGCTGTTTCATATTCCTTTCCTTTTTGTTCAATGTTGTTCGATTAACGCAATTTCTTAATACGTTCAGTTTGGCTGATAACGTCAGTTAAACGAATACCAAACTTGTCATTCACGACAACGACTTCGCCATGAGCGATAAGCGTACCGTTAACCATAACGTCCAGAGATTCACCAGCGATACGATCAAGCTCAACCACTGAACCTTGGTTAAGTTGCAGTAAGTTACGAATACTAATATGTGAGCGCCCTACTTCCATAGAAATAGTCACAGGAATATCTAGAATCGTATCAAGCTTACGGCGTTCATCTTCGTTAAACGCAGGGGCTGTTTCTTCTAAATCTTCCAAAGGTGCACTTACTGCTTCTGCACTTTCACTTAATGCTGCTGCCCATTCGTCAGCCATTTGTTGCTCATTTGAATCCATGATCCACTACCTTCTCTATTTCTTATTCGTCATCTAAATCAAATAAAACGTCTTTACCTAAGAAGGCAAGATCCGTTTTGACCATGTCTGGGCGCTTGATTTTCTCTGTGATCTGTACTGCTAATTTATCACCAGATTTACCTACTTTACCGCGATACGTCGGTAAATCTTCGACAAACACGGTTGCGGCTTCTGGCATTTCAATTGGAATAATATCACCCGCTTGAAGGTCCATTAGATCGCGTAATGAGATTTCGCTTTCTAATAAATTCACTTTCATTTCAACAGGAACGTCCATGATTTCATCACGTAACGCTTTACTCCATCGAACATCGGTGTCCATCTTGTCACTTTGAACACCAGCATCAAGTAGTTCGCGTATCGGTTCAACCATTGAGTATGGGAACACGACATGGAAATCACCACCGCCACCGTCAACTTCAATATGGAATGAGCTTACGACGATAACTTCTGTCGGGCTTACAATGTTTGCCATGGTTGGGTTAACTTCTGAATCTAGGTATTCAAATTCAACCCCCATGACAGGAGACCATGCTTCTTTGTAATCTTCAAAAACAACTTTCAACAATAGCTGAATGATTCGACGCTCAGTCGGTGTAAATTCACGACCTTCGATCTTAGCGTGGAAACGTCCATCACCACCAAAGAAGTTTTCAACTAAAATGAAAACCAAACGCGCTTCCATCGTAACTAATGCCGTGCCTTTCAATGGACGAAAACGCACCATATTCAGACTTGTCGGTACATAAAGTGTATTTTGATACTCACCAAATTTAACCATTGAAACGCCGTTAATCGACACTTCCGCGGTTTTTCTCAGCATATTAAATAAGCTAATACGCATATGACGAGCGAAACGTTCATTGATCAACTCCAGTGTTGGCATTCGACCACGAACGATTCTGTCTTGCGATGAAAAGTCAAAACTCTTCATCGTGCCTGAGCTGTCATCAGCACCGACTACATCATCTTCTACGTCATCTACACCATGAAGTAGAGCATCAATTTCATCTTGGGATAATAGATCTGTCACATTGAACCTATTGCATTACAAAGTCAGTAAATAATACTTTTTCAATTACAGGTTTCGCTGTAATTTTAGTAAAGGCATCTTGAATATCACGCGTTGCCTGTTCACGAAGTTCGATTCGACCACGAGGCTCTCTTAATTGCTCAACCGTTGCCGCAGCAAAAGTCGATAATAACGTACTTTCTACTAATGGCGTGTGCTGTTTTGCTATTGCTTCATTATCACTACCGCGCATCATTACTTGCACTTTTAATTGTACAAGACGATCTCGTTTATCACCTGTCACATTGAAAATAAAAGGCTGTGGCAAGTTTAAATACAATGCTGGCATTTTTGCTTCTAACGCCGCGATATCATGCTCTGTTGGTTCTGGTTTACTCTCTCCAGACATAAAGAACCAAGCGCCAACGCCTCCCACTACTAGCAATAAAACAAGTAGTGCGATGACAAACATCATCTTCTTTTTGCTTTTAGGTGCGTCACCCTGCTCAGCCATTCTCTTTCCTCTTGAATAAACCGTTAATTATTATTTTAAAAATCCGTTGATGCACTATTAAGCGTAAAAGCTAATACCATCTTTAGGTTTCGATACTTGAATATTAATTTCATGCTCTTCTGAAGACTCTTCACTGAAGCCAGAACCTTGACGAGACGATTCCTCTTTCTGATAACCATACTGTGAAGAATCACCTGAACTTTGTTGCTGTACAGACGTATCGGCCAATTGAATCCCTTGTTGAGCAAACATTTCACGTAATCGTGGTAAAGATTGTTCAATCGCCTCTTTTGCCTGTGGATTCGATACCGTAAATTGAACCCCAGCACTGTCTGCACCCATATTTAGGCGAATGTGCATGCGTCCCATTTCTGGTGGATCTAATCGAATATCAACGTACTTTAAATTCTTTGCCATCATCATATTGATGCGTTCTGCCACTTCATCACTGACTTGTTCTTGACGAATATTCAGTGGCATTGCAGCTGGATCGGTTCGCTGACTTGCGGTGACTTGTTGTGTTCCCGTTGTACCAGAAACATTAGACAGTTGTTGTGCAAACGAATCACTGCTTTTAGCGTCGGTTAAACTGATCGCTTCTCCATTGGCAATCTGTGTCATGCCTAATGCAGAAATGTCCATTTTACCTTTTTGCTTTTCAACTAACTTACCGGCTTCCGCCTCTGCTTTACCAATTAACGCCGCTGACGTTAACATTTCTTTGGTCGATTCTTTATTACCAGAAGCATCGCCCTTTTCTTTTGTTCCTTCCGATGACGCTTTGCTAGACTGTCCCCATTGAATTTCTTTTAATGGGTCAGACTTAGAAGTATCACCTTTTACCGATTCTTTTCCTGCCGCAGCGGCTTGGGCTTGAGTAAGCACAACCTCACCGTTTTCAGTCACTACTTTGTCTTCTGAATCAGAGGTTTCTTTATCTGATTTTTCTTTTAATTCTTTCTCTTTAACTAACGTGCCATTGGCTTGATCAAGTCGAGATAATAGCTCTGAGCCTTCTCCAACTTTCTCTTCAACGGTGTCTTCTTTTTTTGCTGCGTTATCATTTTTTTCTTTTTCTATGGCCGCTGCTTTTTCATCGGCGGCTGTTTTTTCTGTTTCCGCTGCTTTTTTGGCGTCTTCTTTGGCCTCTAAACCCATCAACTCTTTCAGCTCTTCAATGAAGCCTTCTGAATCGTTTTTTTCTACGGCAGCCGTTTTAGTATCAGGCTTTACAGGCGCAGTGGTGTTGATACTTTTTAATGATAAGTCATTACTGCTCATAGTATGTTCTCTACATTGAGTGTGGATTTTTTGACGAGTGCCATAGAACACTAATTTTTACTATTTTAAAGCAAGTATTAAGCCACTTTTAATTAGACCTTTCACAACGTCTGTTTAAAAGCGACATAATCACAGGAGAAAAAGAGAATACGACCAAGTGAGAAGTGATAAATAAAAGACGTGTTAACGAAACTATTTTGGCCTACGTGCAAATTGCAACGTCACGTATTCATCCATCATTTTTTGTTCTTGTTTATCCAGCATTTTTTGTTTTTCTGCTTTTTTCTTATCCATCATCCACTCATAAGAGCGACGTTGCTTACGGGTTTCTTGCCAATAGGTTTGACAGTTATCCACTTGAGAAGTGAAATGAGATTCCGCACTCTTTTGTTTTGTTAGGGTTTCATCTAACTGAACAAGAAATTTATTTAGGTGGCTGTATTGGCTTGCAGTTAACCCTTTCTGACCACGTTCTAATAGCTGATTACAGTAATCCAAACGGTATTTTTCAATTTGTTTTACTTGCTCATAAAAATTATCCAATTCAGATTTGGCTTTGTTTAACGCCAGTACCGATTGGTTCTCTCTTTCTTGAGCTTGTTCTAGTAAAAAATCAAAGGCACTGCTCATGCAACTTCCTAGTGGTCATTAAAGGGTTTTACAACGAAAAATAAGTTAAATAACGATTAACCACTTAACAACATTTTAAGCATGTTTTTACACATATCGAAAGGAACCGTTTCTTTCATGCGTTGCTGCAAGTATTCATCTAATCGTGGTTTCAACGTAAAGGCTTGGTCTATCGCCGGATTCGTTCCTGGTTTATACGCACCGATAGAAACCAGATCTTGGTTTTTACGACACGTGGCCAAAACTTGACGCACCGCTTTTGACATCAGCATGTGCTCTTCGTCCGTAATCTGTGGCATAACACGGCTGACAGAACGTTCAACATCAATCGCCGGATAATGTCCTGCATCGGCCATTTCTCGTGATAATACAATGTGACCATCCAAAATAGCTCGGGCAGCATCGGCAATTGGATCTTGCAAATCATCGCCTTCAGTTAACACGGTAAAGAAGGCCGTGATAGAACCTTGATCTTCATTACCGTTACCCGCACGTTCAACCAGTGCAGGTAATTTAGCGAATACCGATGGCGGATAGCCCTTGGTCGCAGGAGGCTCACCAACCGACAAGGCGATTTCACGCTGAGCTTGAGCAAAACGAGTCAGTGAGTCCATTAATAACAACACGTCTAACCCTTGATCTCGAAAGTATTCAGCAATGGTTAAAGCGGTTTGGCACCCTTTTAATCGCATTAATGGTGATGAATCGGCAGGAGCAGCAACAACAACAGAACGTTGGCGGCCTTCTGTACCCAGAATGTCTTCAATGAATTCTTTTACTTCTCGTCCACGTTCACCAATCAGCCCCACAACCACAACTTGAGCCGTGGTACCACGAGTCATCATGCCAAGTGTGACCGATTTACCCACACCTGAACCTGCAAAAAGACCAATACGCTGACCTTTGCCCACCGTCAGTAATCCATTAATGGCTTTTAAGCCAACATCCAATGGCTCTCTGATGGGTTTACGAGAAAGTGGATTGATAGGTGTTGATGTAAAAGAAGCCGTTTGTTCAGTGTAAATATCACCTAACCCATCGATAGGTTTACCAACACCATCAATGACTCGGCCCAATAATTCCATACCAACAGGTATGCCACTGACATCGGCAATTGGCGTGACTTTCGCTCCAGGTAATACCCCAGAGATTTGTTCGTTTGGCATTAAGAATAAATTGTCACCTGAAAACCCAACCACTTCCGCTTCAATTTCACCATTAACGGTTTCAACCATGCATGAGCTGCCAATCGGAGCTCGGCACCCTGTCGCTTCAAGGGTTAGTCCAACAACACGAACTAACTTGCCAGAGGCAATCGCACGGGTTGTCAGTCCTGATGTTTTGTATTGAGAAAGACGTTCAGATAACGGCAGCATTTACTGATTTCCTTGATGACGATTCACACCACAAAACTTAGTTAATACGGTTTTAATTCTCTCTTCCAGCAAGTAATTCACTTTAGAGTCAAATGCTTGAATATTAATATCGCCTAAATTCATGGATGGCTCGATAGATAAGGTCCATTGCTTTTGAGCTAACGCTTCTTCGCCATACGCCTCAACCACTCGCTGGTGATCTTCAGGATTTAACGATATTTTAATTTCTCGCTCCGTCACGGGAAGAGTCTCTACCGCTTCACGTACCGTGTCTAAAATAATTTGAGGATTGGTTTTTACTTCAACATGAGTCACTTCTTTAGTTAACGCCAATACCATGTCGATAAGTTGTTTTTCTACTTGAGAATCAAGTAAGGCAAGCGGTTCAGAAAATTTATCCGCCATTTCAATCAATTGTTGAATACACGCTTGGATCTCAGCTTGTCCCGCTGCGATACCTTCATCATAACCCACTTGATAGCCCTCAGGCTTACCTGTTTCAAAACCTTCTGCTTGGCCTTTTTCTAGCCCTTCTTTGTAGCCAAATTCTTGACCTTCCAATTTCCCTTCATTATAAGCGCCTTGCTTGATCTGCTCGATGATTTCATCTGTCAGTACAAACTCTTCAGCCACTTCTTCTTTCGGTAATGACGGCGTCCAGCTTGGGTCATAGTTTAATGCAGTTTCACGAGCAGGGTTTGCAGGATCAGAGTAATCAGGAGATTGCCAAATATTTGTTTTTTGCAGTTCACTCTCATCGGTAATACGAATAAAACCACGTTTTTTGCTGAGACTCATGATGATAACCTGTAGGGATATAAGAAGATTAAATTAGAATTCAGATACTTATTTTGAATATCAAAAAGTATAACGGCCATTCCATAATCTAATGAAATAGCCGTTTAATTATAGCTTAGAAGACGACATCGTATTACACGAATTCATCAGCACCACCGGTTAACATAAGGTCACCGGAGTCCGCCATTCTTCTCGCCACAGCCAAGATCTCTTTCTGTGCAGCTTCAACATCAGCAACACGTACCGGTCCCATGGCTTCAAGATCATCACGCATAAGTTCTGCCGCACGTTTCGACATACACTTAAACATTTTCTCTTTAAGCCCGTCATCTGCACCTTTAAGCGCTTTTTGTAGCACTTCTTGTGGTACATCACGCAGCAACATTTGAATACCCGTATCTTGAACATCTATCAGGTTTTCAAACACAAACATTAGATCTTGAATTTGCGTTGCTGTTTCTTCATCTTGATCACGGATTTGATCCATCAACATACCTTCAATACTGTTATCTAGGTAGTTCATGATTTCTGCCGCCGCTTTCAGGCCGCCAATTTTGGCTGCTTGAGCACCAGATTGACCCGCGAATTGTTTCTCCATGATTTCGTTCAATTCAGCCAGTGCTGATGGTTGAACTTCTTCAAGGTGTGCAATACGCATCATTAAGTCAAGACGAACACGTTCAGGGAACTGGGATAAAATCTCAGCAGACTGATCAGGGTCTAAATAAGACAGTACTATCGTTTGGATCTGTGGATGCTCATTCATAATGATACTAGCCACTTGACGAGGATCCATCCATTTCAATGAATCCAACCCTTTAGACCCGCTGCCCAATAAAATTTGGTCAACAAGGTTGTTGGCTTTGTCTTCACCAAGTGCAGCAACTAATGCATTACGCATAAAGTCTTCGCTGCCCATGCCAATCGTTGTGTACTTCTGAATATCTTCTAAGAAAGCACGGTGAATCGCGGACACTTTAGTCTGATTTAAATCAGACACTGTTGCCATTGCTGCACCGACTTTCTGAACCTGTTTTGGTTCTAAATGACGAATGATACTTGCGGCGTCATCTTCACTTAAACTAAGTAATAGAATCGCTGCGCGCTCTGAGCCCGATAATGAAGAAAGATCAAACTCTGTCGCGTCTTCCTCTTTCTTGTCTGCTTCAATAATGTCATTAGCCATTTTCAGATACCCAATTTTTAACTACTTGCGCTGCTAATTCTGGTTCATTTGCAACAAGTGCACGAACCGCTTTCAATAAATCTTCATCTTTATGCAGATTTGGTAAATCAATGCCTGAACCAAATTCAAATCCATCGCCATCCAAATCACTGCCAATCAGTCCCATGTCGCCATCAGCGCCAGTGTTACCATTCGCAAGGGCATCTTCTTCTGCTTGATTAGGGAACAGAAGTTTATTCATCGCAGGACGTACAAGAATAAGAAGCACAGCAATAATAACTAATGCACCAGCAAGCCATTTAACCCACTCGTTAAAGTTAGGATTTTCCCAAATAGGCACATCAATTGAAATTGGTTGCTCTTCAATCGCAAACTTCACACTGATAACATTCAGTAAGTCACCACGATCTTCGTTAAGACCCACACTGCCAATTATAATTTGACGAATTTTATCAATTTGTTCAGTCGGTACTGGTGTATACGTGACTTCACCCGTATCAGGATTGACGGTTCTAAGTTCTTTGACTGCAACAGAAACCGTTTGACGAGACAATGTCCCCGTTTGCTTTCGCTCATGGCTGATCGTCGTATCCAATTCAAAATTTCGAGTCGCTTCTTTATGAACCGCGCCCTTACCAAGCACTGAACCGTCTTTTAGCTCAGAAATGTCTTGCGGAATAGCAGAATCAACAGGCGGTTGATTGCTCAATGCCCCAGGGATACCCGCAATGACATTGCCATTGTTGTAATCTTCTAATGTGTATTCACTTCGTGTTGATGGTGTTTGCGGATCGAACTGTTTACGCGTTTGTTCAATCGCGCTGAAATCCATGGATACATCAACTTGTGCGGTATAGTTACCTAAACCGAGAATAGGAATAAGAATCGCATCAATTTTATCGCGTAAAGATTGCTCTTGTTTACGCTCTAACTCTTGTTCTTTACGATGCGCTGTCGCCATCGGATCTTGCGAACCAGAACTCAATAAACGACCGTGTTGATCCGTCACCGTGACACGCGTTGGTTTCATGCCAGGAACGGCACTTGATACCATATCAACAATCGAATCGACTTCTTCTTGTTTTAAATTTGCGCCCATACGCATCGTCAAGAATACCGTTGCAGAAGCTTCTTGATTATGACGTACAAACACACTTTGTTTTGGCATTGCAAGTAGCACTTGAGCTTTACGAATTGGACGCATTTGCTCAAATGTACTGGCTAATTGACGTTCACGGCTTAATTTTAGACGTTCTAGCTCTAAA
The DNA here is from genome assembly GCF_963890165.1 of Aliivibrio sp. SR45-2. Lineage (NCBI taxonomy): Bacteria > Pseudomonadati > Pseudomonadota > Gammaproteobacteria > Vibrionales > Vibrionaceae > Aliivibrio > Aliivibrio sp. SR45-2. The sequence continues at coordinate 23,630 of NZ_CAWPRC010000168.1, forward strand.
CGCTGTGAAACACCAAAGCCCATGTCTTGTAATAATATCTCGTCCCCTTCTCCGTTAACGCTGCCATTTAAGCCAGCACGTGAAAGGTTAAGTTTCATTTGACTGAATTCTGAAGCAGGAACTAAAATCGTATTCCCATCCAGTTTGTATTCTGCTTTTTGAGCATCAAGATGGTCGAGAACTTGAATAAGTTCGTCTGTTTCATAGACACCCAATGGGCGCATTTCAGGTTCTTGAACCCAAAAAAACAGCATAACGATCAACGCAACACAGATAGAAACAGACAGAACTAAGATAACTTGACGTAATAAATCAAGGTTACCTAATGCTGAATCCAACTTTGATGAACTTTGCTCATCAACGTCTGGGTTCTGTACATCAACAGAGCTATCAAGTGCCATTGCACCGCCTATTGACATATCATCAGATACTGACAAATCTGTATTTTTCTTATCTTCCGACACGGCTTACTTCCTAGATATTATACAGGCATGTTCATTAGTGTTTTATAAGCGTCTACTAGCTTATTTCGTACTTGAATGGTTGCATCAAAAGCAACACTTGATTTATTTCTTGCGATCATAACGTCAGATAATGAAACCCCTTCATCACCTCGGTCAAAACGCACAGCCAAATCACTTGACGCTTGTTGTAGACCATTTACGTTATTTACTGCTTTTGCAAACATAGCACTGAAGTCCGCACCGACTTCTTTACCTGTTGCTGGACGCGTCGTATTTGTCGCGTCTAGCATCATTGCTTGCATTTCGTCCTGTATACCACCGATTTTCATTTATCTTTCTCCGACCCAGTCAACTAATTGACTTAATGTTACGACCCGAAGTATATAAAGCAATTTACATACCAAAATATCAATAAACGTAACCCATTGTTTAACTTGGGATATCTATTCCAGCGTCACGCATTTTTGCTAATTTATATCTCAGTGTTCTTGGGCTGATACCTAGCTTTTCAGCCACTTCTTTACGCTTTCCATCACACGCTTTAATCGTTTCAAGAATAATAATGTATTCTTGCTCACGTAATTCCCCACCCAGCCCTGTCGACGAACTTGATGCATCCATATTGACGCTATCTGTTGATTCAACTGAAGGTTCATTTATTGACGGTATTTGTTGCTCAGGCTTAATCGTTGGCACTTCACCACTGACTATTTTCTGTAAACTACTTGCATCAGCCCAATCAACACCTTCAAGTAATATGTCATCCGCAGTGATGTAATTCTCTTCTGCCAAAATAAGAGCACGTTGAACAACATTGTCTAATTCACGTACGTTACCAGGCCAAGGATACATCTCTAATTTGGCAATCGCTTCAGAGGTTAATGTCGGCACTGGCAGGCCTTGTTTTTGACAGTGACGCTCAACCAAATGTTGAGCCAGAGGAATAATATCCCCTTTACGTTCTTTTAATGGCGGCCATGCAATTGGGAACACATTTAGTCGGTAATATAAATCCTCACGGAAATTACCTTCTTCAACGTATTTCTTAAGATCTCTGTTACTGGTTGCCAAAATACGAACATCTAATTTGATGCTCTTACGGCCACCTAAACGTTCCACTTCTCTCTCTTGAAGCACTCGAAGCAATTTAACTTGTAAGTTAAGGTCCATTTCACTGATTTCATCCAGTAAAATAGTGCCACCTTGAGCTTGTTCAAACTTGCCCGGACACGCTTGAACTGCACCAGTAAAGGCACCTTTCTCATAACCAAATAAAGTTGCTTCCAACATATTATCTGGAATTGCCGCACAGTTAATGGCAATAAAAGGCCCTTCACTGCGTTGGGAATTATTATGAATATAGCGAGACATAACTTCTTTACCTGAACCACTAGGCCCAAGTACCATCACGTTCGCGTCAGTTCTTGCCACTTTGTCAGCTAACTTAAGTAATTTTAAGCTTTTTTCATCAGCAACAATAGCATTGCCTGTTTGTTCGTTTTTAACTGGCGCATAGCGACTGACCATATTAAGCAGCACTTCTGGCGCAAACGGCTTCGCCATGTAATCAATTGCGCCATCTTTCATTGCTGAAACGGCATCTTCAATATTGGCGTAAGCGGTCATCAATAAAACGGGCAAATTCGGCCAATTTAATTTAATGCTACGAAGCAAGGCTAATCCACCCATTCCTGCCATTTGCACATCAGAAACAACAATATCAACGGGTTCTTTCTTCAAGATAAGTAATGCAGTTTCCGCACTATCCGCCTCTACCCACTCATAACCTGCCAATTCCAATGTGTCGATCAATGCTTCGCGTAAGCCTTCATCATCTTCAACAATTAATACTTTGCTTTGAGCCATTGTTATTCTCCAGAATCAGTTTGAGTAGTGGTTAGAGGAATTGACATGGTGAAGCACGCACCATCATCTGGTTTTGAATACAAATCTAATTGCCCTTTGTGTGCTCGGCAAACCATTTGAACAACCGCCAAACCAAGACCTGTGCCTTGTGACCGTGTTGTAAAAAAGGGTTCCATAATTTTATCTTGTAGCTCAAGTGGAATACCGGGGCCGTTGTCTTGCACCGATATTTTTAAGAAACCGTTAACTGGTCGAAAAAAGACATCAATTTGAGCGCCTTTTCCAATGACCTGAATCGCATTCATAATGAGGTTACTGATGGCACTTGCAATGGCGTTTGCATTTCCCATCATCGTTGTATGTTCATGCTCAACTTCTAAGTAGTAATCAACGTTATTCGATTGCAATGCGGTTTCTACCATTGGGCGATATTCAGCAACAAGCTCTGCAATTGAAAAAGGTTTAACCACTTTATTGTCGCCGCCTTTGGCAAACAACAGCATGTCATTCACTTGTTTTTCTAGATCATGAAGTCTATCAACAAGTTTGGTTTGAAATCGTTTGTGTGTCGCGGCAGGGAGATTTGGAGAGCCTAGATTAGAGGCATATAGCATGGCGCTTGATAGTGGCGTTCTTACTTGGTGAGCCAAAGAAGCCACCATTTTACCTAATGAAGATAAACGCTGTAGATCACTGACGCGAGATTGTAATAGCCGAGTTTCAGTCAAATCCGTAATAAGAATCAACTGGCCCGTCGCAGACGCAGAAATAGCTAAACGTACTTTTCGTCCACTGCGTAAAGAGATCTCGTGACCATCATCTTCTTTAGGATCAAACGATCGTTGAATGACTTCAAACCAACGTTCACCTAATAATGGCGGACCTAATAACTTAACCGCTTCAGGGTTTACTTCACACACAATGCCTTGGGTATCCAATAGGATCACACCAGCAGGCATAACATCAAGCACTTGCTTATATCGTGTATTTTGCTCTTCTACTGAACCAAGAAGTGAGTAAGATTCACTCTCAATATTACCTTGCATATATTTATTTCCCGCCAAAACAACAAAAGGGCTAATGCATTTTACATGCCAGCCCTTTTATTGTTAATTATCAATAAGTTAATCTAAAAACTTATTGACAGTGACGAGTCAATTAATTGTCACACACTATCTGACGTCATCTTTATTTAGATTGTATTTACGCATTTTCTCAACAAGAGTCGTACGACGCATACCTAGCATATCAGCAGCACGAGCAACAATGCCATTCTGAGCTTCTAACGCTTGGCAGATCATATTAACTTCGACATCCGCAAGCATCTCTTTTAGATTTAATCCATCTTCAGGTAAATCACTTGAAGAAGGTCCAAAACTTTGATTATTTACTTGAGGTACACCACCATCATTGAAGTTTGCAAACATATCCGCTAAGGCAGCTTGTTCTTGCTCTTCAATACTTTGCTGATTGTGGTTTTCTGGTTGAAATTCAGGAATATCACTGTAACGATACTTAGTGGGTAAATGGTTAACGTCAACCGACTCACCAGGAAATAAGATCATTAAGCGTTCAATTAAATTAGCCAGTTCACGGACGTTACCCGGCCAATGGTGTTCCATTAATGAATTAACAGCACGAGGCGTTAAGCGCACACGAGTACTGCCTTCTGCTTCCATTCTTGTTAGTAATTCTTGCAGTAATAACGGAATATCCTGTTTACGTTCACGCAAAGCAGGCATTTCAATTGGGAAGACATTTAAGCGGTAATAAAGGTCTTCACGAAAACTGTTATTTTCAATCATTTCATCAAGATTACGATGCGTTGCCGCAACAATACGTACATCCGCTTTAATGCTTTGATTACCACCAACACGCTCAAAACAACGCTCTTGAAGTACTCGAAGTAACTTCACTTGCATCGACATTGGCATATCACCGATTTCATCTAAGAAAAGCGTACCACCTTGAGCCAATTCAAAACGACCTTTACGAGCAGTGATTGCCCCAGTAAATGCGCCTTTTTCATGACCAAAGAGTTCACTTTCAAGAAGATCAGGAGGAATCGCACCACAGTTAACCGGTACAAATGGTCCTTTACGACGAGGAGAATGATAATGCAGATTACGAGCAACCACTTCTTTACCCGTACCAGATTCACCCAATACAAGTACACTTGCTTCGGTACCGGACACTTGCTCAATCAAATGACGAACGGCGCTAATCGCTGAACTTTGTCCAACCATACTGCGAAATAACGTATTTTTTCTACCAAGATGAGGAATACCTAAGCCACGACGACCCATGAATTCTTGACAATGACGCAAGGCATCTGTCAGTTGAGGATAGTTAATCGGTTGATTCAATTCACCCACGTAGTTGGTTAAATCCTCAATATCATGCGTAGCCCCCGCAATCATGATAACGGGAATATGGTTATGAGAAACCAGTGAGTGTTTGATTGATTTTTTTAAGGATTCATCAGTAACTTTACCTAAAAAGCATGCGCTCCAAGGATCACTCCAGTCAAAAGTAGACAGTTCTGATGTTGAGATAGCATGACAATGCTCGCCAATAAACTCAAGAATTACCTCAAGATTATGTCGGTTCTGATCGTCATCTTCAATAATTAGTGTCTTTGCTAAACCTTGCATAGGAGTGTGATATGCCTTAATTCTTTGATTTAATTGGCCAATTCATTGAACAGCAACAAAATTGTTTCACCATTTTATAGCATAAGAAAAATAAGGCAACCATGAGCGTCAATCTATCGACGCCATATCATCACTCGTACGGTAAATGAGAGGTTAGTATAATAATTTAAAACTAAATTTGATTTATACGTAATTGTTATATTCCGACTTGATCGGCTGTCAAATTATGAAATTCAGCGGGGATTTGATCCCATGCAGATTTGATTTCACGCAGCATCTCAACCACATCATCAATCGGTTGAGCTTCATTATTTTGATTTGCTTGTGAAATTTGACGGATCATAAAATCATACAGAGAATCTAGGTTGCTCGCAATGTCACCGCCGTCATCCATTGATAAACAAGAACGTAAACTAATTACGATATCTAATGCTTTACCAAGACGCTCGCCTTTTACAGCAGTATTGCCTTGTTGCATTGCTGCTTTCCCTTGGATCAGGCGCTCAATTGCACCAGCCATCAACATTTGAATGACCTTATGAGGTGATGCAGCACTTAATTGGCTATCAATTGATACCTTTTTATATGCCTGTAGTGAGCCTCTCATCGTATTTCCTCAGTATTATTGAAATTTTCTATAGAGCTGAACCGATTTTTTCGCATGGTTCAACTTTTGATAATCTAATGCAAATTGCTGACTTAGAGTGGTCATTTGTTTAATGATCAATTCAGTTCGTGCAATTGCGGTTTGCCATTCAGTAGAATTCACTATTTCTGACACTTGCATACAGTCATGCAAAAGTTGTTCCCGATCTGATAAAAAAGTAGCCAGCAATTCAAAATTAATATCGTGGGCTTGATATTCTTGTTGTAATTGCTGATCTAATTCGTTCAATTTTGCTAATAAATCCATCGGTAACACCTTTTTTGGCTTCTACTCTGCTTGTTAACCTAACGCATTCATCATGCCAGACAATTGGGCTTTCATTTTCCCTGTCACATCTTGCATGTTGGCAAATTTATTGCGAGTTCGCTCTTGAACACTGTCCATTCGACGATCCAAATCAACTTGTTGATCATTTAAACGGTAATTCTGGTCACGTAACGTATTCATACGTGTACGAATTGGCCCCGCGACCCCAGTCATACTCTGAATAACGTCTTCAACTTTTTTAGCAAAACCTTTAGAACCGTCAAAAAATGTGTGCATTTGACTGAAGTTCTCATTCAATTGACGATCAAGCATTGCATCATTGATTTCTAAAGAGCCTTGACGAGTGGTTGAGATACCAAGCTCGATCAAGGTTTTTATCCCTTTAGGTGCCGATTCCACTGGAGCAACAAAGACTGACTTTAAACGAGATTCAGCAGAACGAACGACACTGTCCCCAGCCAATGGTCCACTTTCCCCTGTCGCAGGATCAAACCCACTCAGTGATTGCGTGGTTTGATAAAACTGGTTATAGGTTGTTACAAACTGCTCGATAGCGGCTTTCACACTCGCTCGGTCAAACTCAACGTCTAATTCAACACGTTTACCGTCTTTTGTGGTTGTATTCTTTAATGTTAAATCAATGCCTTGAATTGCATCTTGAATAACATTGGTGTCACTACTAATTCGAGCTACACCATCTAACACCACTTTAGCACTGGTTGCCGATTGCACTTCTTGAAGCCCTGAATAAAGGGGTTTTCTTGGCTTCATTTGATCCACTAAATCTTCAATGGGCTCTAGCTTTTTCTTCGCTATTTCTTTAAGTGCAGTAGGAACTTGTTCAATTTTTTCTTTTGCTATCTCAACGACGTCTTTCTTTGGCGCAGGTTGAGATGGTTCATAAGTAATGCCCGCGGCATTAAATACGGTGTCAGGTGTTTGTCCAATTTCGGCAAGGGCTTCTGCGGCTGATTGATCACCTTGCTTTGCCGCTTTTGCTAATTCAATTTTTTCATCAGCACTTGGTAATGCGGCTTGTAATGTACCCGCTGTTCTTTCGCTCCAACCAGACATGCCAGAGGTAGGATCCGTTGGATCTTCTAACGTAGACAATGCCGCTGTCGCTTCTTGCTGCTGAACGACTTCTTTGGCCGCTTGATCAAGTTCAGCCGTCTCACGTTTTGCGTTATCAATAAGTGGTTTGAAATAAGCGAATTTCTCTTCATCTGACAGATCTTTCACTTCTTCTTTTGTTATTTGAACTGGCGCTTGAGGAGATTGTTGCGCTAATAACGTCGGAATATCGTATTCAGTCGACACTGAAGGATCAAAATCAGGATTAAATCCAAAACGATGCAATGTATTATTATATTTAGCTTTTACATCGATTTTGATTTCATTGCTTTCCCCTGGTTTGTCAGAGGCAAGAATCAGACGAGATCCGCCATCGTCTTTAACGATAGAAGACTGCACTCCCGGATTACCAGGCGCGCTGTTAATTTGTCGTACAATGTCGGTGATTTTATTCTGATCACCAACGACCGTCAGTGAGAACTCTTTTTCACCAAGATGAATCGTTAACTCACCAGGGCCAAATCTTGCGTCCTCTTTTACTGGAGACGATGCTAACTTTTGTGCTTGTGCCAATTGCAATACATCAATCGAGTATTTACCGGCAAGCGCATCTGGTGATGCAGTCGCATGAACGGCATCTTCATTACTGATATTCACACTTCTCGAGGCAAACGTATCCTCTTGACGAAAAGTCGCCATCAGAGTTTTCATAGTATCTAACGATTCTTGCAGACGACCATAACCACTGATATTCATGTCTATGTCTGAACGCTCACGGTCGATGCGCTGCTGCTTTGGTAAGCGCTCGCTTTCAACTATTTTGCTCACCATAGAATTAATATCTAGGCCACCACCCATCCCCATCGGGCTCATACTCATGAATCGTTTTCCTCAATTAATGGTTTATATCTTCATGGCGATTAACCCTGATGCACTAGCAGCAAGATCTCTAGCAACTTCCAACATCTTTTCGTCGGGGATCTGGCGAATGATATCACCGGAGCTAACCTCAATAA